>MZGM01000084.1 GCA_002085035.1 Candidatus Zhuqueibacterota bacterium 4484_219 | reverse complement strand
AACTAAAAAGGGAGGTGAGTTACTATGGCAATCACAAGATGGAGACCATTAAGAGACATAATGTCGCTTCGGGATGAGATGGACCGTATGTTCAATGAGTTCTTCGGTACTTTACCGGAACGTTTAGAAACCACTGAGGGAGTTTGGTATCCCAGCGTGGACGTCTCCGAGACCGATGATGATCTGATAGTAACGGCTGAACTTCCGGGCATCGAAAAAGATAATGTGAAAGTTTCGGTACACGACAATACCCTTACCATCAAGGGTGAGAAGAAACAAGAAAAAGAAACCAAGAACGAGACCTACCATCGTATCGAGCGATGCTACGGTGCGTTCCAGAGATCCATTACTTTGCCCACTGGGGTTGACACTGGCAAAATTCAAGCTACTTTCAAGAATGGCGTACTAAAAGTCAAACTCCCGAAACGGGAAGAAGCCAAGGTGAAAGAGATTCCTGTCAGGGTAGAATAATAACAGGCGAGACAAAGTGCGGAAGGCCTTTTAGATACTTGTCATGACCTTCCGCACTTTGTCTATTTGAACTTAACACTTAAAAAACAAGAAACTTTATTTCAAGTGGAATAGTAACAAATGCTGAGTATCGGAAATTATGGAACGTGATAAACAAAAAAATGAAAATAAAGCCGCAACTACAATTGAAGTAGAGAATTTGGAAACCGAGCGGAAAGATTCTAATAGGGGTGCTTCCCCTGCTTCATCAGAGGAGAAGACAAACGAGTATCTGGAATTATTGCGGCGAGTAAAAGCAGATTTTGATAACTATCGCAAGCGTGTGCAGGCCGAGCAAAGCAAACTCTTTGATCAGGTACGTGCCGAATTTAGTAAACAGCTTCTACCAATTCTTGACGATTTGGAAAGACTACTGGAATCGCCCGGTGAGGATCATCAAATTCGGGAAGGTGCTAAAATCATCTGTCAGAATCTCCGGGATGTATTAACTACAGCAGGGGTAGAAAGCTTTGCCGCTGTTGGTGATACGTTTGACCCCAACATTCACGAGGCTATTGGTGTAGAGCATACTACTCCAGAACTGGAGGGCAAGATAATTGAACTGTGGCAAAAAGGTTACCGTTTCAAAGATAAACTTCTCCGACCTGCCAAAGTTAAGGTCGGAGTAAAAAAGGGTGAAAATATAAATGAGAAAATTTGAAATTTAACCATAGAATTCACATTAATATGAGCGTGAGGGGCTATGAATCTGAATTCTAACGAAGACTACTACAAAGTTCTGGGAGTTTCTGAAAATGCCACCGCTGAAGAGATTAAAAAAGCTTATCGGAAATTGGCTAAGAAATATCATCCTGATTCCCACCCAGGCGACAAGTCTGCGGAGGAGAAATTCAAGCAAATTTCCGAAGCCTATAGTGTACTTAGCGATCCGAAGAAACGAGCACAATATGACCAATTACGAAAGTACGGAACTTTTGCAGGTAGTGGTAGTAGTCCATTTACTGGCTTCGATTTTAGTAACATAGGTAATATCAAATTTGAATGGGCCACATCAGGCGAGGAGCCTTCTTTTCATAATAATGAGACATTTGCTGGATTTAGTGATCTCTTTTCTAGATTTTTTGGTGAAAGGAGTAACCTTTTTGAACGAACAAGACGCAGACAAACAATGCGGGGGCAAGATGTAGAAGCAGAGGTTGAAATCCCATTTGAAACTGCAATTTTCGGAGGAAAGCAAAATATTAGTTTAATATTAAACGGACAACGTCGTACTTTTTCGGTTACTATTCCCCCAGGGATTGAGGAAGGGGAAAAAATTCGCCTGCGTGGTCAAGGATTGCCTGGAGCTGGAGGAGCGCCACCAGGAGACCTACTTATTACCATTCATGTTGGGAAACATCCCTTTTTTAAGCGCCAAGGAAAGGACATATATTGTAAGGTTTCTATTAATGTAGTGGAAGCTATTTTAGGCACGAAAGTTAAAGTAAAAACAGTGGAAGGTAAACAGGTACAGCTTAAAATCCCACCTGGCACTCAAAATGGGCAAATTTTCAGGCTAAAAGGCCTGGGGGTTAAGGATAAAAACAATAAACGAGGTGATTTATTTGTAGAAATTCACGTAACAATACCTCAAAATATTAATCCCCAGCAACGCAAATTAATTGAAGAATTTGCTCAAGCCGGGCCGATAAACTAAATACTTTAAGGAGGAAAGAGCCATGAATAGGAAAAGATGGATATTACCGGTGGCAGTAGGGTCATCTTTACTAATTGGAATACTTATTACAATAATCGTTACTGCCAATTTCGATTTTACTAAACATGGTATTGCTTCAAATACCAACGGCAGCAAGGCAGCTTACATCGAGGCGAGTGAACAATCCAGTGTTTCTGCAAAGGATTTAGCGCTAATTGACCACATAAATAAAATCTTCGTTCAAGCGGCAAAGAAGGTAAAACCATCGGTGGTTACAATTTATAGTGAGAAGGTAATTAAGGTGCTACGTTATCGCAGTCCTTTCGATTTCTTTTTTGGGGATGACTTTTTTAACCAATTCTTTCAGCAATCTCCCCGCGAGCGGAGTAAACCCCAAACCGATAAATATATCCAGCAAGGTATGGGATCTGGTGTAATTATTCGTAGTGATGGTTACATTTTAACCAATTACCATGTAGTTAAAGAGGCAGACGATATTAGAGTAATTACCACAGACCGAAAAAAGTATGAGGCTAAGGTTGTGGGCACTGACCCCAAAACTGACTTAGCTTTACTTAAAATTGATGCTTCTAATCTTCCAGCAGCTATTTTAGGCGATTCAGATAAACTCCAGGTGGGCGAATGGGTACTTGCAATCGGTAATCCCTTCTCAGAAAGATTTCACCATACTGTCACCAAGGGAATTGTCAGTGCTAAAGGCCGGACATTTGGTAATGTGAAAGCCTACGAGAACTTCATCCAAACAGATGCTCCTATCAACCCGGGTAACAGTGGTGGGGCTTTAGTTAATCTGCGTGGTGAAGTTGTAGGTATTAACAGTGCTATTGTTACCCCCACCGGGGCTTTTGCAGGAATGGGTTTTGCCATTCCCATTAATATGGCTAAGAAAGTAGTTAAAGATCTTATGACTAAAGGAAAGGTGGTACGTGGTTGGCTGGGAGTTTATATTCAACCAGTAGAATTCAGACCTCCGATGTAATCATTAAGTTTAACGGAGTAGAGGTAGAAAATCCTGACCATTTGAAGATTTTAGTAGGTCAGGCCAATCCAGGTACTAAGGTGGAAGTAGTAGTTAATCGAAATGGTAAGTTGAAAACCTTTCAGGTAACTTTAGGAGAATTGCCTGGTGAACAAAAAGAGACAAAACTATCGAAGAAAGCCAAGGAAAAATTAGGTATTGAAGTACAAAATTTAACTGCTGATCTGGCTCGTCGGTACGGTTATGAGAAGGTTTCTGGGGTAATCATCACCTCTGTGGATCCTACCAGTGTTGCTGGTCGAAAAGGACTGCGAGAAGGCGATCTAATCAAAGAGGTTAACCGGCAAAAAATCAATAATGTAAGAGAATATGAGGCAGCATTAGAAAAACTGAAACCTGGAGATGTGGTACTCTTTTTAATTCAACGTGGTGAGAGCAATCTATTTGTAGCGATGGAAATTCCCAAGAAATGAACGAGGAGGACGCACAAATGCCGACCTACGAATATCAGTGCGAGTCTTGCGGCTATTGCTTTGAAAAATTTCAATCGGTCCATGACGAACCGGTACGATTTTGTCCTAAATGTCACGGTAAGGTGCGAAAGCTAATAAGCTCCAGCTATGGAGTTATTTTCAAAGGCTCAGGCTTTTACATTACCGATTACAAAAATAAAAGCAATACCTCATCCACAGAAAGTAAAGGAAAACAGAAGGATGAGTCAACAAAAAAAGGAGAATCGGCAAAACAAACAAAGAAAAATACTGAAAATTAACGAATTAAAGTAACAGAACTCAAAAGTGGTAACCGCGGCATTTCCAGTGATCGCGGTTCTGTTAGCTGAGAATAGTCTAAAATTACCGATTACTAACAGGCAACAACACTATAATTGGCATACATTCTGACAATTTGACAGAAGAGGGTATTATTACAGAAAAAAACCGTAACTAATAACCACAATAAAATCAAAATGATACGTATTCCCACAGACTGGCACAATAATTGCGGGTTACCTGATAGACTGAAAGAATGAATATCTAAACTATGAAAGGAGGCTAATTAAAATGACTGAATTTTATGCAGTTAATATGCTTGATGAGAAAATGTCCGAGATAGCAGATGAGCTTGATCGACCAGAGTATGAGAACATAATCCTGGAGGCTCAAACAATATTGGACAGTTCACCTTATCCGCTTGTGGATATATCTGAAAACGATACCTCATACATTCTGAGAGCTGAGCTGCCAGGTTTCAATAAAAACGATATTGAGATAACATACAAAAATCAAGTTCTTTCGCTGAAAGGGGAACGAAGCGCTAATGAAGATACCAAGGGAAGTAATCTTCTTTCCGAACGGTTTACTGGAAAATTCGTAAGGAGATTCGCTTTTGCTGATGCTATAGCTACTGACAAAATCCGAGCTCAGTATCGAAACGGCATTCTTAAAATTACGCTTCCCAAGGCAGAGAGTGCAAAGCCAAAGGAAATCAGCATAAGAACAAAATAATTCATAGTCATAAGAATTTTTACTACTAACTTGTATCAAGGAGGGTGAGAACCATGGGTAAGACTATTGGAATTGATTTAGGTACAACTAACTCTTGTGTGGCGGTTGTGATAGGCGGGGAACCAGTAGTGATTCAAAACGCAGAAGGATTTCGTACTACACCTTCGATGGTCGCTTTTTTGAAAAATGGAGAACGTGTTGTGGGGCACCCCGCCAAGCGTCAGGCTATTACTAATCCAGCAAAGACTATTTACTCAATTAAGCGTTTTATGGGAAGAATGTACAACGAGGTAGAGTCAGAGATTAAACAAGTACCTTATAAGGTCGTACGGGGCAAAAATGGAATGGCGGTAGTTAAAGTTGATGATAAGGAATACACGCCGCAAGAGATCTCGGCGATGATCTTACAGAAAATGAAGCAAACGGCAGAAGAATATCTGGGTGAGAAAGTAACAGACGCGGTTATTACAGTACCTGCTTACTTTAATGATAGCCAGAGAAAAGCTACCAAAGAAGCCGGAGAAATAGCAGGCTTAACAGTGAAGCGAATTATTAATGAGCCTACTGCTGCTTCATTAGCATATGGTTTGGACAAGAAGTCAAATGAAAAGATCGCTGTGTTTGACTTAGGTGGTGGAACCTTCGA
Source organism: Candidatus Zhuqueibacterota bacterium 4484_219 (assembly GCA_002085035.1). GTDB lineage: Bacteria > Zhuqueibacterota > JdFR-76 > JdFR-76 > 4484-219 > 4484-219. The sequence goes on along the minus strand of MZGM01000084.1, from coordinate 4,113 downwards.
TATTTCGATTTTGGAAATTGGTGAAGGGGTTTTCGAGGTAAAAGCTACCAATGGCGACACTCATCTGGGTGGTGACGACTTTGATAAGCGCATTATCGATTGGATGGTTGATGAATTCAAAAAACAAGAAGGAGTAGATTTATCCAAAGATCCGATGGCCTTGCAACGTCTGAAAGAAGCAGCAGAAAAGGCCAAAATCGAGCTTTCTAATGTAACCCAGACCGACATAAATTTACCATTTATCACTGCCACTGATTCCGGGCCTAAACATCTGCAGATGAATCTAACGCGAGCTAAATTTGAAGCAATGTGCGAGGACCTTTTTCAACGCACAATCGGGCCTGTTCAGGAAGCTTTAAAAGATGCCAAATTAAGTGTAGATGATATCGCGGAAGTGATTTTAGTTGGTGGCGCTACCCGGATGCCTAAAGTACAGGAGATAGTACGTGATCTTTTCCACAAAGAACCGCATAAAGGCGTAAACCCTGATGAGGTAGTGGCTGTGGGAGCTGCTATTCAAGGCGCCGTTCTCACTGGCGAAATGAAAGATGTCCTATTGTTGGATGTTACTCCACTTTCCTTGGGCATCGAAACTTTAGGTGGTGTTTTCACCAAGTTAATTGAGAAAAACACTACCATCCCTACTCGCCGAAGCGAGATATTCACTACCGCAGCCGATAACCAAACTTCGGTTGAGATTCATGTACTCCAGGGCGAGCGAGAAATGGCAATGTACAACAAATCTCTGGGGCGGTTCCATCTGGATGGTATCCCACCTGCTCCTCGTGGCGTTCCCCAGATTGAAGTTACTTTTGATATCGATGCTAATGGTATTTTGAACGTATCGGCTAAGGATAAGGCTACTGGCAAAGAACAATCGATTCGTATTGAGGCTTCCACCGGTTTGACTAAAGAGGAAATTGACCGCATGGTTCGAGATGCTCAGGAGCATGCCGCCGAAGACCGCCGACGTCGTGAACTGGCAGAAGCTCGCAACCAGGCCGATCAATTAATCTATCAAACCGAGAAGAACATGAAGGAAATGGCCGACAAGTTAGATTCCACTGATAAGACAAAACTTGAAGGTGCAATCAGTCGATTGCGAGATGTGATGAATAGGGAGGACATAAATGAAATCCGTTCGGCAATTGACGCACTGAATCACGAGTGGAGCGAAATCTCGAGCAAGATTTACGCACAAGCTACTGGCGGCGCAACTGGTAGAGCTGGTGGAGAAACTGCTGGCGCAAGCGCAGAGGAATCCGAGAAGAAAACTGGTGAGAAAAAGGTAGAAGACGCCGACTTTGAAGTGCTCGACGATAATGAGAATAAGTAACCACAAATAATATCAGAGGGGCGAACGGCGAGAGGCAACACCTGCTCGCCGTTTTCATATAAACCCTCCTGAAATAATCTAAAAGGAGGTTGAGGAAAAATGACATTAGACAAATTTACTTTAAAATCACAGCAAGCCTTGCAGCATGCTCAACAACTGGCATCGGAGCGGAATCATCAGCAAATCGATGCTGAACATCTACTGGCTGCATTATTAGCTGACCCCGAAGGAGTTGCAGTGGCTGCATTGAAGAAGGTTGGTGCTAATGTGCAGCGCGTTAAACAAGAAACAGACCAAGCACTGGAAAAAATACCGAAGGTCTATGGGGGAGGAATTACTCAACTTTACATCTCCCAACGCCTGAATCAAATATTAGAAGCAGCCTTTAATGAAGCTCATAAGTTACATGATGAATATGTTAGTACCGAACATCTTCTGCTGGCGCTGGCAGAGGATGGCGGAGAAGCGGGAAACATACTTCGGCGTGAAGGAGCTACCCGGGACAACATTTACCATGTGCTAAAAGATATTCGTGGGAGTCAGCGGGTGACCGATCAATCCCCGGAGGAAAAATATCAGGCTTTGCAGCGCTACGGTCGCGATTTAACTGATTTAGCACGTCGCGGCAAATTGGATCCGGTAATTGGACGTGATGAAGAAATCCGACGGGTGTTACAGGTACTTTCGCGGCGCACCAAAAACAACCCTGTACTGATTGGTGATCCCGGGGTTGGAAAAACCGCCATTGTCGAAGGACTAGCCCATCGCATTGTAACTGGAGATGTCCCTGAGGGCTTAAAAAGCAAACGAATTGTTGCATTAGACCTGGGAGCGTTGATTGCTGGTAGCAAGTTCCGGGGTGAATTTGAAGAGCGTTTGAAAGCAGTTCTACGTGAAATTCATGAATCAGAAGGTGAAATTATTCTTTTCATCGACGAATTACACACTTTAGTAGGCGCTGGTTCTGCTGAAGGTGCTGTTGATGCATCCAATATGCTGAAGCCAGCGTTGGCACGCGGCGAGCTGCGTTGCATCGGTGCCACTACCGTGGATGAATATCGAAAGTACATTGAGAAAGACGCTGCTCTGGAGCGTCGTTTTCAACCTGTCCTGATCGACGAACCATCGGTTGAGGACACGATTTCTATTCTGCGTGGATTAAAGGAAAAATATGAGGTGCATCATGGAGTACGGATTACCGATTCAGCTTTGATTGCAGCGGCAACTCTTTCGCATCGCTACATTACTGACCGCTTCCTGCCCGATAAGGCTATTGACCTCATTGATGAGGCCGCTGCTAAACTTAGAATCGAGATTGACAGTTTGCCTGAAGAGTTGGACGAAGTAGAGCGCCGTATCAAGCAATTGGAGATTGAACGCCAGGCAGTGAAAAGAGAAAAAGATGAAGCATCTAAATCTCGATTGGAAAAAATAAATCGAGAATTGGCAAATCTCCAGGAGCAGCGTAATCAGTTACAGGCTCATTGGGAGATGGAAAAAACTTGCATTCAAGCTATTAGAGCCATAAAGGAGGAAATAGACCAAACCAAAACAGCAATGGCACAGGCCGAACGCGATGGTGATCTCAATCGTGCTGCAGAGCTCAAGTATGGAAAGCTGATTGAACTACAGAAGAAATTAGAACAGGAGAACAAAAAGCTTCAGGAAATCCAAAAAGACCAAAAGATTTTGAAAGAAGAAGTTGACGAAGAAGATATTGCTGAAATCGTTGCTAAATGGACGGGTATTCCGGTAAGTCGACTGTTGGAATCTGAACGGGAAAAATTACTCCGAATGGAAGAACGACTGCGCCAACGAGTAATTGGTCAAGACAAGGCCATCGAGGCAGTGGCCAATGCCATTCGTCGGGCTCGGGCAGGCTTGCAGGATGTCAACCGCCCCATCGGATCATTCATCTTTTTAGGTAGCACAGGGGTTGGTAAAACTGAATTAGCGCGGGCTTTAGCAGAATTTCTGTTCGATGACGAACGAGCAATGGTTCGCATTGACATGTCGGAATATCAGGAACGTCACACGGTGTCTCGGCTGATAGGAGCTCCTCCTGGTTACGTGGGCTATGAAGAGGGCGGACAACTAACCGAGGCGGTACGACGAAAACCCTATTCAGTAGTGCTCCTGGATGAAATCGAAAAGGCTCACCCAGAGGTTTTCAATATTCTGTTGCAGGTACTGGACGACGGACGCCTGACCGACAGTAAAGGCCATACAGTAAATTTCAAAAATACCATTATCATTATGACCTCGAACCTTGGTGCATCTGTGATTATGGAAATGTCGCAAAGGATTACCGAAGAAAATCGTGAGGCTATCTATGAAAAAATCAAAGAGCAGGCTACGTCTCTGCTGAAGCAAACTCTACGGCCAGAGTTCCTCAATCGTATTGATGAGATCATTGTCTTCCAGCCACTAACCAAAACCGAAATTCGTAAGATAGTTGACCTACAGTTTGCTCAAATTCAAAAAGTGGTAGCCGAACAAGGGATAGAATTAGAGTTGACAGACCCAGCTCGCGATTATTTAGCTGAGGTTGGGTATGATCCTGCTTTTGGTGCTCGGCCATTGCGGCGTATGATGCAAAAACTGGTTACTAATCCATTAGCAACGCGGATACTGGAAGGAGAATTTCATAAAGGTGATCATGTAGAAGTTGTACTTAATGAAAAAGCTCTTGATTTTCACAAAAAAACTTCTTAAATTTTAACAACTTTTTACAACTATCAAGCACACAAATAAGACAAAACAAAGCATTCCAAGCC
>MZGM01000083.1 GCA_002085035.1 Candidatus Zhuqueibacterota bacterium 4484_219 | reverse complement strand
ATTTTAAGAACAAAGATATAGTTGAACTTGCCAGGCTCTACTACCGGGGCATCGATCTACCGGCAGACGATATTCTGGAGCACAGCGACTTGTTTGAAAAACCGGGCAAGGACCAACACGCCTATTGCACCGACATCGACCGTCTCGGCGATGTGCGGATTCTGGCCAACATCCGCCATGATGAATACTGGATGAGCACTATGTTGCATGAATTGGGACACGCAGTTTACGACAAATACATCGATCGTGATCTACCATTCTTATTGCGAACTCCGGCTCATACTTTTGTCACCGAAGCGGTAGCCATGTTTTTCGGTCGCCTCTCCAGGAACCCCGACTGGCTACAACAGATGTTAAATCTTGATAACGCCGAACGAGCCAAACTCGCTCAAGAAATCAAAAAAGACCTCCAACTCCAACAACTAATCTTCGCCCGCTGGTGCCAGGTAATGTTCCATTTCGAGCGTCAGTTGTACGAAAATCCTGATCAGGACTTAAACAAGCTGTGGTGGGATTTAGTCGAAAAATACCAATACGTAACACGTCCAACAAATCGTCACCAACCAGACTGGGCAGCGAAAATCCACATCTGCTCTGCACCAGTTTATTACCACAATTACATGCTGGGTGAAATGCTGGCCTCACAATTTTACTATTACATTCTTACTAAAGTGTTAAATCTAAAACCTCACGAATCAGTAAGCTTTGCCAATGCTCCTGCTATTGGACATTACTTCCGCTATAAAGTTTTTGCTCCAGGAGCTAAATACATCTGGAGGGAACTGATCAAACAGGCTACTGGTGAACCTTTGACTGCCAGGTACTTTGTCCGACAATTTGTATCACAGTAGTTTCAGAGTAATCAGACTGAAATTTTTAGAATTATTACAAAGGGAGTTTAAGATGGATGAGAAAAAATTAAAGCAAGATTACACCCGATTGGCTGAGAAACTGGCTCAAAGGCAAGTAGATGCCGAGGCGGTAAAAACAAAGGTAATGCAATTGGCTATCGAAACTCCTTCTTGGGGATATGGTGATAGTGGTACCAGGTTTAAGGTATTCACCCAACCTGGCGTAGCGCGTAATGCTTACGAAAAAATTCAGGATGCCGCCATGGTACATAAAGTAACTGGCATTGCACCTACAGTGGCTATTCACATTCCCTGGGATTGGGTGGATGATTTTACTGCCCTTAAGCAACATGCCGAAAAATTGGGCGTAAAAATAGGTTCGATTAATCCTAATCTATTCCAAGATGAAGATTACAAATACGGCAGCGTCACTCATGTTGATCCTATTGTACGCAGCAAGGCAGTAGACCACATCCTGGAATGCATTCAAATTGCCGAGGTGGTAAACTCTAAAGTACTATCGCTGTGGTTAGCCGATGGATCAGACTACCCCGGACAAGTCCATTTTCGACAACGTAAACAGCGATTATTAGAAAGCTTGCAAAAGGTCTACAAGAATCTCCCCCAGGATATGTGCCTGTTAGTTGAGTACAAGTTATTCGAGCCAGCATTCTACCACACGGATTTAGCCGATTGGGGAATCACCTATATTATTACCAAGAAATTGGGTGAAAGGGCTAAAGTTTTGGTAGATATGGGACACCATGCTCAAGGCACCAATGTGGAATGGATCGTCGCCATGCTTATTGACGAAGGCAAACTGGGAGGATTTCATTTCAATAACCGTAAGTACGCCGATGACGACCTCACTGTGGGAGCCATCAACCCCTATGAGATATTCCTCATCTTCAACGAATTGATTGATGCTGAGAGTGATCCCGATGTAGATTTGGATGTGTCATACATGTTGGATCAAAGTCACAATACCAAGTTGAAAATCGAAGCTACTATCCAATCAGTAATGTTTGTTCAGGAAACCTACGCCAAAGCATTAACAGTAGATCGGAAAAAATTGGCAAAAGCACGTGCAGAAAATGACGCTGTTACAGCAGAATTAGCTTTGCAAGAGGCTTTTAATACTGATGTAACACCTCTTTTACAAATGGCCAGAATCGAAAAGGGGTTGGAACCGGATCCGCTCGTTGCGTACAAAAATAGTGGGTATTTTGAAAAAATCTGTGAAGCGCGTGGTGCCGGTGCTGGTAAGGGTTGGGAGTAAGGTTTCTGTTAGCTGCCTGTCGAGTTTGGTTACAAGAAATATTTGAAACCTTCTTTAGGTTTTGCCGGCTCTATGGTTGGTTAATATACTTGAACCCAGAGGGGGAAAACTCCTTTTTATTTTTCATAAGTTTTCCGAATCTGGGTTAAATGATTGCTCGGAGAGCTTATTTTGTTTTTGTGCTCTACGTTTTTACGACGACGGTTATCATCATTTTTTAGCTTTGATCATTAAAATTGTTCCCAACGTTGCGAAGAGAAGATTACTGCTCCATGCAGCCCAAAAGGGTGGAAGAACACCATTATGTCCCATAGCTTGGAGGGTTCTAATCAGACCAAAGAATAGGAAGCAAATAATCAGGCTAATCACGAACCCTAAAGCCGGCCCACTATGACGGTGACTTGCTGCAAGTGGTAGCCCGAACAGGATAATAATCAAATTAGTAAATGGGAACGCAATTTTTAGTTGCAAATCTACCAGCCATTTTTGGGGGTCAGCACCTACCTTGCTAATCTTGTCGATAAAATTCCGCAGTTCAAAATAATCCATTTCATCTGGTTTCTTTTGCAGTTTTTGCAGATCCAGAGGGCGAAAGCTGAACTTTAGTCCAGATAATCTGGTGAAGGGTTCTACCATTTCCTCTGGAGAGGTGAAGCGTCGTACAACACCATTTTGCAAGGTCCACCCATTTCCCCCCCAGATCATGGTTTTGGCATCAATACGTTTGATCATTCGACCGTTGGTAAAATTTTGTATGCTCACCTTATGTGCAATATTTCGGCTACCGTCGAAATACGAAATGGAAATACGCCTGTTTTCCCCTTCTAAGAAAATGATATTAGTACGCCTTGTGTAGGCGCGTCGAGGGATACGGTCAACGTACAATCGTTTGATATCAAACTTTTTTTGACTGGCAACCGGCACTACGAATTCCCCAAAGACCAAAGCGAAGAGACTAATAATAAGACCCAACCCCCACAATGGGATAGCAATGCGGTACAAACTAATGCCGGAAGCTTTCATCGCGGTAAGTTCGTTAAAACGCGATAAATTACCAACAGAGAATAAACTTGCGAGCAGCATCGCTATGGGTAGTACAAGAATAATAATATAAGGAAGGTAATAAAAATAATATATGGCGATGATTAGTTTTGGCACTTCCCGATCGATAAAATGATCCAGATTTTCGATAAGGTCTACAATTACAAAAACAAGAGCAAAGGCGATAATTGAGAAAATCAAAACACTGAGAAATTGGCTGATTAAATATCGAGAAAGTATTTTCATTGCAATCTTTTTTGTTTTTTGAACCAACGTTTTGGTAGTATCACCAACCAATGAAGGAGAGATCGTTCTGTTATTGTGTAATAAGCCAAACAAATTCCGGCAGTTCCTACTAAGATGTTAGCTCCCCACATAGCTAAAAATGGGCTGATTAGCCTACGGTCGGCCAACTCCTCTCCACCGATAAGAGACACCCAATAGAGCACAAAAAAAAGTAAACTGATACCGCTACTTATTCCTAAATTTCCTTTTCGGGTTTTGATTCCTAATGGTGCTCCTATTAAAACAAAAACAATACAGGCAGCGGGGATAGAATACTTCTTGTGAATTTCCACTTGTAAAGAGTGAATAGACTTGTCGTAGTTGGCCAGCGCCTGTTGTCCCATTTGAATTTGATGGAGTGTACGCTCCAATTTATTGATTAAAGACGAAAGTTGCCCTCTACTGAGATGAATTGTTTGGATATCGACAGGAACGTTACCAGAAGCGTCCAAGGAAGCGCTTTTCAGAAGAGTGGCTGGAAACGTTTCCTTGAAAGCATTAGTTATTACAGTAGCCAGAACTTGTTTCTGTCGCTGCATAGCCCGGCGATGATTTTGAATGTCTGCTTGCATCATTTTTATGGTTTTTTCCCGATCCCCTCGGGAACCTGCTTTACTGCGCTTCAGGGTTAAATCGGGAATATTCACTGCGATTTTATATTTCTCAAATTGCATCCATCGGTAATTGCTAAAATTTTCGGTGTCGATCTCGTGAATTTCACCATCGTACAGGGTCATAATCAGGCGTTCGCTGTTAAAATCAAATTTAATAACTCCTGATTTGGCCAGGATTGTTTTGCTCAATCTGCTATTATTACGTTCATCTATGACAACTCCTCTGATATTGGCAGAGTCCCCTTTTTCTTCTATTTCTTGTACCAGGATATTCATATGGGGAAGATCAGAGAAAACCACTTTAGGTTCCAGTTTTAGAGTGGGTCGTTTGCGGAAAATGTCCCTGCTCAGCAGTCTGGCGCGGTGATTAAGGTCTGGAAGGATTTTATCATTAAATTCAATCATTATAACCGTCAAAATGCTGGCGGCAATCAGTATGGGCAACAAAATTTGAAAAAAGTTAATTCCTGAGCTTTTGATGGCGGTGATTTCGTTGTCAGCAGATAATCGTCCAAAAGTTGATAGTGTGGCTACTAAAACTGACATTGGTACAGCCAGGGCTATAATCCACGCCAGATTAAGGGCCAAAAATTCCAGAATGACTGTGAGTTTTAGCCCCCGGCTTAAAATCCTACCGAAATCCGAAGTCCGTCTTTACTTACGTTGTTAATATAGTGATTTTATCCATACAAATTCAACATAAAAAAATTTTTCTCTTGCTATTTCCCTACATTTTTGCTAACTTTAAACTCAGTAATAACTGCTGAACCAAATTAATGGAGGGAACACATCTATTTGATAAAGTGTTACAAGTTTTTATGAAATTACCAATCGCCGACTTTCTAACGAGGCTGAAAGCTCCATCCAAAATTTCTAGAGTAAATAGATCAATCCATGCAAAGGCGAGATGTACAAAAATTCCTCCTTTTGTGGGTGGTAATTTTTGGCGTTGGATTTCACAGTGTTGTGGTGTTCCCTGCAGATGGTTCAGTGGGCATACGAGTAGACACGAACAATTATGCAATAGCGCCTCTCAATCAAACCGCCTATTTGGGGCTGTCCTGGATTCGTAATGGTCGCCCCTATCTAAAGAACAATCTGCCTGGTTACAAGCGGAGTGTGGAAATTGATTCCAGCTATCGATATGTAATAATCTCCGAAAAGTTTTTAGATGCCCCCTTTTTCCGCCTGCCAGCAATCCTACCCTTTTCCGAATATCTTCATCTTCGGTGTCACTATGAAAACCAGGAATCATGGCGAGCAAGCAATTTTGAAAAATATCTTGTTAGCCAGACCCAACAGGGGCGTGCTCAAGGTGTGGGGTTCGACATACCTATTCCTATCAAAAGCCAAGCCTTTCAGCGGATTTTTGGAGGTGCAGCGGTAGGATTGCATGTAACCGGCAACATAACCATTGATGGTGGCTTGCGCCACGAAAAGCGCAGTCAAGTGAAAACCGCTTACAATCGATCTTCAGATTACAACTTCAAGATGCAACAAACACAGCGATTTACAGTTAAAGGAAACGTGGGACGAAAGGTTCACGTTTTTGTGGATCAGGATAGCGAACGCCCTTTTGAATTTGAGAACTCCATTCGGCTAGAATATAAAGGCTTCGAGGATGAAATCATCGAAAGCATCGAGGCAGGCAATGTAGCTCTATCTCTACCGGCTACTCGTTTTGTTACCTTCAGTGGTAAAAATTCCGGACTATTTGGTATTAAAGCCAACATGCATCTGGGAAACCTAAAACTCACTACCATTGCCAGCCAGGAAAAAGGAGAAAAAAAGAAGTTATCCATCACTGGTGGTAGCTCTGAAGACAAACACAAAATCCAGGATTACCAATATCGACGTGGCACCTACTTTTTCCTCAACAAAGAATATCGAGAAAACTTTAAGCACCTGGACGAAAATGGAAATCATCTGTATGACCCAAGTCGGGTTATCAGTCGAATAGAAGTTTACAAATCAGAATCCCGTTATGAAAACCAGGCTGGTTCTATCCGAGGTTGGGCAATTGCTTATCCAGAAGGTGCCAACCCCCAAAATCCGGACACAACACGCCAGGACCAGGAACATTATCGAGGCTATTTTTTACGGATGGAACCCACTGCAGATTATTTTGTGGATCGTGAGCTGGGCTACATCGCTCTGGAAACTCCTCTACAAGAAGGACAGGTATTAGCTGTGGCTTACCGCGATACCAGTGGTAACCAAGTGGGCGACATCGACTTTGTAGATACTGGCAATAACACCATTATTCTTCAGTTACTTCGACCTCGAGTTCCTTTACCTTCGGACTATACGTGGGATCTGGAATGGAGAAATGTTTACTATTTGGGAGCAAAGAATATAGACAAGAATGGATTTGAGTTAAAAATATACCTCAAACGTTCAGGGCTGCCAGAAGAAACTCAACTTGTAAATGGAAAGCCAGTATCCTACCTGCAAATATTTGGACTGGACAAACGCGATGAAAACGGAAATCCCAATCCAGATAATATTTTGGATGACGATCCGAATATCATAAATTGGGCAAGGGGGGAACTTATTTTCCCAGACTTGCGTCCTTTCGATCCTGAAGGCCCTACTTTGCTGGATTCAACAAAACGAGTACCCGCTATTTACGATACCACTGACAACCGAGTCATCGCTGCAGCGAGTAACTTTTACATCTCTGTTAAAGCTAAGATCCGTCAAACTACTTACAACCTGGGATGGAACGTTATTGAAAATAGTGAAGAGGTTGTCCTTAATGGACGCCGATTAAGCAAGGGGAAAGATTATATTATCGATTACACAACCGGTAACCTGACTCTTCTCGCTGAAGGAGCTACCGATCCCAATGCCAGGCTAGAAATTACTTATGAAAGTAACCAAATTCTACAAATTGACCGGCGGACCTTGATGGGGATGCGCTGGGACTATGAACTTCCTAACAATTCGTTCATCGGAGGTACGCTGCTGTATCTCAGTCAGAGTACGTTAGACCAAAAGATCCGTGTAGGAAGAGGTGGCCCCATGCGTAACCTTGTCTGGGATCTGAATACTGCACTGAATTTTGAACCCGCTTTTCTCACCCATGCTTTAGATGCGTTACCTATTGTCCAGACCAAAGCACCCTCTAAGCTTCAGTTTGAGGCAGAGTTAGCTCAGATCATTCCCAACCCGAATACCCAGAACAACCCCGCTACTGGCGACAATAACGGTGTGGCTTACATCGATGATTTTGAGCCAGCCAAGCGAGAAACCCCGCTTGGTATTATGCAAGCAGGTTGGGCTATTTCCAGTGTGCCCGCCGAAATCGATGAGTTTCCAGGTTACAATGATTTGGCAGACGCTACCAAGAACGAAAGCCGGGGATTTTTGCTCTGGTACAACCCCTATGAACAGGTACCTATTGCTCAGATTTGGCCAGAAAAGGCCAAAGGTATGGAAGAAGCCACCAGTGCTACTCCCCGAGTAGTACACGTATTGCATCTGAAATTTGAGCCTAAAGTTGAATATGGAACCCATTCTTGGGGGGGGATTATGCGAGCTTTACCAGCCGGGTACGCTGATCAGACCACAAGTAAGTTTCTGGAAGTATGGGTCCAAGGCGATGCAGGACGATTACACATCGATTTTGGACAAATTTCTGAAGATGCTATTCCTAATGGAGCACTGGATACGGAAGACCTCAAACGTAATGGCATCCGCAATGGTTATTTGGATGATGACGAAGATGTTGGACTTGATGGAGTAGCCGGTCCGGATCCTCCAGATCCCTTCTACCCCCACGAAGCTGCTACTATTCAGATAGTGAATGGTGTAAAGCGTGCAACCCCCTACGATTTTTGGGATTTGAATGGTGATATGGTAAAACAGCCCTCAGAACCCTGGAGTTATGATGACTGGCATTATGCGGCTGGCAATGCTAATAATGGTACTGAAGGCAATGCAAACGGCGCTGAGGGACGTTTTCCTGACACCGAGGATCTCAATCAAAATGGAGACGTTGATCTCCGCAATAGCTATTTTGAATACTCGTTTTCCCTGGATAAAACCAGCCCTGATACCGTCTACATTGCCGGGGGACAGAACAATCCTTATGGCTGGCGTCTGTATCGTATCCCCCTATCCAAGGTTACAAAAATAGTGGGCAACCCTCAATGGTCATTGATTGAATATGTGCGCATTTGGGTGGATGGCTTTTCAACCGAAAACTGGTTACGAATCGCGGAAATCAACCTGGTGGGCAATGAATGGCAAGAGCTGGGTGTGGCACTTTCTGATACCAGCGACTATGATGCTAATAACGACACCACGGTAGCTGTTACTGTTGTCAATACTCATGAGAATCCTGACTACACCCCCCCTCCAGGAGTAAGTGGCGTACGCGATCGCATCAGCAATGTGGTCGCTAAAGAACAAGCACTGGTATTGAAAGTTGAAAACTTACCCCCGGGGGCTAATGGTATTATTCACAAAACATTCTTTCAACCTGTGGATTTTCGCGATTACAATAAGATGAAAATGTTCATTTACGGTAAAGACCTCTTTGGTACACATATTCGGGAAGATTCCAGTTGGGTAGAACTCATTTTTCGTTTTGGCTACGATGAAAAAAATTACTATGAATTCCGTGAACGGGTTTACCCGAAGTGGGATAAGCGTAATGAGATGGTAATTGATTTCGTTGAACTTACTGCTTTAAAATTGGCTGATTCTACCAGTTGTTTGGATGCACAGGGACATCTGTTTCGAGAGCTTCCCGATGGTAAGCTTTATCGTGTTGTGGGCACACCGTCCATATCCAGAATTAAAGAACTTGTTGTAGGAGTGAAAAATCTTCACGGCTACATTCCTTTCAATGGTGAAATTTGGCTTAATGAGTTACGTCTAACTGACGTGAAGAAAGATAAGGGTATGGCCATGCGGGTCCGGGCTGAGGTTAAATTGGCTGATATTGGCAGCATCAATGCCGAGTTTAATCGTATAGACGCCGACTTCCACACGGTTAATGAACGTTTCGGCAAAAAAGACGATCGTTCGGGAATCAGTGTCAATGGTAGATTTAGCCTGGAAAAATTCCTTCCTAATAATGGTCTGGGTTTGTCGATCCCAATTTCGGTGGGGTACTCTAACAGTGAATCTACTCCCAAGTATTTCCCCGGAAGTGATATCATTGTGAGTCAGAGAACCATTTCCGATAGCCTGTTGGAAACTATTAAAAACATTAACAATCGTTCTAACTTGAGCATCTCTTTAAAGAAAGCTCGTCGCTCGCGCAATCCAATCTTTAAATACACCATCGACAATATGGAGCTTGCCTGGAGTATGGCCACTTCCCGAATGAGTAATCCAATCTACCAAAAATCCACTAATCGTACTAATATTGGTAGCTTTAACTACGATTTAAGAATTGATGCTACCAGTCACTTTAAACCATTTGGCTGGCTTGGTAATAAGCCAATCCTCAACAAACTAACTGGTATCGAGTTTTATTATCTCCCCAAGAAGGTAAGCTACAAAATTTCTACCAATCGGGCAAAAAATTTCGCACTGAATCGTAACGGAATGGAAAAATCCAAATATAATTTCATCATCGATCAAAGATACGCTGTCAGTATGCAGCCATTCAAAAGTGTTTCAGTAGATTTTTCTAGGTCATGTACTAACGATTTGCGCAGAGTGCAGAACCCGGCTGAAATTCTTAAGGGCAACTTTGGTGTAATGACCGGTATTAAACAGCAAATTAATTCTAGATACAGCCCCAATCTTTTTAGTTGGTTGAGTATTAACTTCACTTACGGAACTACCTTTAGTTGGGATAATAATATTCAGCAAAAGAAAACCGGCCAGAGAGCTAGTGTAAATAATAACCTCAGTAGTAGTCTGACGTTTACTCCAAAATCGCTTTTTAAAAAACTTACTGGTCGTACTCGGAAAACTAAGCGTACTTCCACAATTCCACCAAGGCGCTTCGCCGAAAAGAAAAAGCACGATAAAAAACTATCCCAAAAGTTGGAAACAAAGGAGCAAGAGAAAAAAACCGAGGAGAAGAATAAAGCTTTGCCCAAGATAGATTTCTTGAAACTGTTTCGCAATTTGTTTTCCAAGATTCAACCAATTTCAATTCGCTATTCTCAGCGACGTTCCTCCAATAATTTTGGGCTGCAGGGGGTCCCTTGTTTTGCCTATCAGATTGGTAAAACCTTTAATCCGGGGGTAGAAACTGCAACCAGTGTGGGTTTCACCAGTCGAAGTTCGCAGGGATTAAGTTACGACCTTTCAGCCCAAACCAGTATTTCAGTCACTCGAAATCTTTCGATAAGCCTAAAATACAATTACAACAACTCCTCCACTTCCACAACTCAGACAACTGGTACAATTACAGAAACACGTCTGAAGATCAAAGATAAGTACGTTAATTTTCCTGATTGGACAGTGCGCTGGAGTGGTCTGGAAAAATTGGCACTGTTTAGCTTTTTTGCCGACCGTGTTTCATTAGATCACAGCCGTACGGGTCGTAAGGTGACTAAGTGGTATGGCAAGAAAACCAGTATTACTGGCGAGAGTTTTGATTGCGATTTTCGTCCATTCCTGGGATTGACCATGGTACTAAAAAAAGGAATCAACGTTAATCTACAATACAACAAATCAAGTTCTGAGACGATGAGCAGAAGTGGTGGTAAAGGTGGCAGCCGGCATAGAAATGAAAACTTTATGTTGACTGTAAATTATTCTAAAAGTGGCGGATTCAAAATTCCACTTCCAATATGGCCATTCAAAAACAAAAAGATTCAAAATAATATGGAAATCATGCGGGGAGAACACGGCACCTACGTAGAAACTGCCTGTAACGAAAAATGGTCGATTGCCCCCAAACTTACGTATTCCTTCAGCTCTACAGTGAGAGGCGGCGTACATTTTGAAATAGGCAAAAACAAAAGCAAGTTGGCCGGCGAGACTGCTATTAAGGAATTTGGTATTAATGTGAATATTAGCATCACTGGACGATAAAATAATCCCAAATAAAATTAAAATGCACAATCGTAGTTTCATAATAAGTGTTAGTAGTTTGGTTATAGGAATTTTGGTTTCTTCTTGTTCCGGCCAGACGGTACCTCAGTTCGATGCCCGGCAAGCATACAACTATTTGCTTAAGCAGTGTGAATTTGGGCCCCGGCCACCTGGTTCAACTGCTCATCAAAAAACACGTCAATTTTTAGTAGATGAGCTTTCAAAGTTTGCTGATAAGGTACGTCTGCAGCCTTTCCCATTCACAAATTATCAGACAAAACAGCAGTTGATCTTACACAATATTATTGCTTCATTTGGAAAACAGAAGAAGCGTATCTTACTGGCTGCTCATTGGGACACTCGACCCTGGGCGGATATGGACCCAGATCCCCAAAATCACAACAAGCCTATTATTGGCGCAAACGATGGAGCATCAGGGGTGGCTGTGCTGTTAGAAATTGCCCGTTTATTAAAATCACATCCGTGTCCTAATGGGATCGATATTGTCCTGTTTGATGGAGAAGATTCAGGCCGCGCAGATCACCCTGAAGAATTTTCCCAAGGTGCCAAGTATTTTGCCAAAAATAA
>MZGM01000082.1:6325-7141 GCA_002085035.1 Candidatus Zhuqueibacterota bacterium 4484_219 | reverse complement strand
AAAAAGCTTCCCCTTCGCCCACTAAGACCAACGACAAATGTGCCAACGGAGCCAAATCACCACAAGCTCCCACAGAACCCTTCTCCGGAATTACAGGATGAATCGCATGATTGAGCAAATCGACCAATAATTCCACTACTTCAGGCCTGATTCCAGAATACCCCTTCGCTAATGTATTTGCTTTGGTTACCATTATTGCACGAACAAATGCTTCCGGTAAAGGCTTGCCTACCCCGGCAGCATGGCTGCGCAGCAGATTGAGTTGAAGGTCAGCTACCTTCTCTGGCGAAATGTGCACATCGCTCAATTTACCAAATCCAGTATTCACCCCATAAATAATACGATCTTCAACAATAGCCTTTTCAATTACCCGGCGAGAGCTTCGCATCCGATCAATTGCCGCTTCAGCCAATTGAACCGAAACATTTTCATACGCTACCTGATAGACATTCTCTATTGTCAAATTAGAACCATCCAAAACAACTGGAGTCATTAGAACCTCACAGACATTTTCGTAAGCCAACTTTGCGGCATTAATTAAAAGATTCTATTACCTAAAAAACCACTTTTCAATTGCGTTCAGCATTTCTCTGGGAGTATTAAACACCTTTGGAATTACAGGTAAAGATTCCAAAAACAGGCTTCCATATCGAAAACGAAGAGCTCGATTATCGAGAATTATTACTACTCCTCGATCACTTTTGGTGCGAATCAAGCGCCCAAACCCCTGGCGAAATCTCAATATTGCTGCCGGTACCGAGAATTGATAGAAACTATTACCACCACGTTGCTCAATAGCCTCCATGCGAGCCTGGA
>MZGM01000082.1:0-6315 GCA_002085035.1 Candidatus Zhuqueibacterota bacterium 4484_219 | reverse complement strand
AGATTAATTTTCAACCCTTCATAAACTTTCCCTAAGAGTTCATAAGAGGTAAAAAGGATCAAAGTGCCACGGTGAAGATGAGAAATAGTGTCACACAACAAGGAGACGGTAGTTTCAATAAACCCTACTTCTTTAGGTGTCGGCAGGAATTTCGGCACTGCTACCAATACTTGATGTTCAAAATCAAACGGTGAACCTAATGCGTTTTCTAATAGTCGATCGGGATCGACCAGATCTAATCCAACACGGCTCTTGAAATAATCAAATTGTCCATTGATAGACAGAGTAGCAGAGGTAAAAATAGCCGTGCGCAAGCGCTCGTAAAGTAACGGCTTAAGCAAAAAAGAAACATTCAATGGAGCAGCTTTGATGCGCGAATCGAAATTTTCACCACGTGGCGATGGCTCGAGCCAGAAAACGTAGCGTTGGTCGGTAGCTTCAATTAGCATTTTAAATACAGCCAGTAGTTCATCGGCTTCCTGGCAAGTTCCTTCCAGATCAAAAAGGAAATCTTCAACCTCTGCGATCTCTTCAGCTTTCACCAGGAGTAAGTTCTCATGCAACCGTCGTAATTCTCCAGCAAGCTCTTGCAGTTCATTAAGAAATTCATTGGTGACAATGCCAGTAGAGGGAAAGTTTTCCAGCCAATCGCGATAGCGAATTTTAGTACCAATAGGTTGGCGCTGGCGCAAATTAAACTCCCAACATGCTTCTGAAAGTTGACGAAAGAACCGGCTACTGGCCTGATCTAGTGAACGAGTTAAACTTGTAACTGCTTCGATGTTGCCAAGTAGTGTCTCCTGAGTATTTTGGTTCAACTTACCTTTGTAGATTGCTTGACGCATCCTGGGAAGCAATCCCGTTTCCCTACCATCAAAATAATAAAGATTGTTCACCAGATTTCTAATTTGCCACAAATGGGCTTCGACTCCAAGATATTGAGTAGCCGCATTTTCCAAATTATGTGCCTCATCTACGATCAAATTTTGATATTCTGATAGCACAGAATTGTTAGAAACAAGATCGCTGAACAACAAAGAATGATTCACAACTACCAGATGAGCATTCCGAGCTGCCCTGCGCACCCGATTAACAAAACAAACCGAATTGAACGAACATTTATTCCCTTTGCAGTAACGACTATCAGAATGAAGTTTTGCCCAAACATAAGGTTTCTGATGGGCTCGAAAACCAGTGTTTTCCTCAATATCTCCGGTAAGAGTTTCCGACAACCAAACTGCAACAGGCAACAGTTCTAAACGCTCTTTGAGACTGCTCAGTTGACGATGTTCTAATTCAAGAATGAAATCTTTCCAACGATGCCAACAAAGATAGTTGTTTCGCCCTTTCAATAGTACAGCACGAAAAGGAAGCTTTAAATGAGACCTTAAAAATGGAATGTCCTTGAAAAATATTTGCTCTTGCAAGTTCTTGGTATTGGTAGAAATAATAATGCGAGTAGGCAGGAAAGAATCGTCTGTTTCTTTGGTCTGGATTTGGGATTGAGACCAGTAGATTGCGGGGATCAAATATGCCCACGATTTACCGGTACCGGTACCAGCTTCTATCAGAAGAAAACTTTCTTCACTAAAAGCACGACAAACTGCTTCCACCATTTGAAGCTGCTGAGGACGAGCTTCATAGCCTGGTCTGGCTTTTTCTAAAATTCCCCCGGGTAAAAATACTGCTTTTATCTTATCAAAATCGAACTTCGCTGAAGCAACAGTCTGAGATCCTGTCTCAAAACCGATAAGATTATCTACCTTAGGCGGCGAGGACAGTTGCTGAGAAACCATTTGTTTTGTCGGAATTCTCTCTCCTGACCGAGAAAGATCGGCCAGATGACCGAAAAAGTCGGGCAAAAGGTTACTCTGAGAATCACGTCCTTGCCAGGGTTTCAAGAGACGATTTATGAACCCCAGCACTTCTTTATCCAACTTATTGGCACACTGAATCAAATAATCGAAAAGATTTACTACAGTTAAGGCGTCATCCAATGCTCGATGAGTTTTTTTCTGAGATAGGCCAAAATACTGAGCAAGATGTTCCAACCGATGATTGGATAAACGTGGTAAAAGAATACGGGACAAAACCAGAGTATCAATGTGAGGATTGGGCAATTGTCTCATTTTAAGGGAGGATGCCGGCTGCGAAGAAACAAAATTGGTCTGCTGCCGTAAATCTACTCTCTGGAGTTGTTCATTTAAAAAGCTGAGGTCAAACCCGATATTATGCCCTACCAGCGGGGCATCTCCAATAAAATCAATAATCCGAGGCAAAACCTCATTAATAGAAGGTTGGCCAACAACATCTTCGTTGTTAATACCTGTGATGCTAGAAATATGCTCAGGAATTTGTTGTTCAACTTGAATAAGCTGATTAAAATGCTCACACACCTTCCCTTTCACAACTTTGGCCATCCCGACCTCGAGTATCTCATCGGCATTGGCATCCAAACCAGTCGTCTCCAAATCGATAGCCACAAAGCACTCCATCCCCAATGCCTGCAACAAGGGAAACGGTGTGAGTAATTGCATATAAAAGTAACGCCTTTTTGACTAAAAAATAATCATCTTAGTTGAAAAAATCAATGTTTTTTTAATTCAAAAGCTTGCAAAAAACTAATTAGTTCTCTATATTATTTAATGCTTGAATTATTAGCTGTGATCGCGATGTCTTTTTGCCAGCAACACAATATCACGCAACTGTTCAACGTTCTTAGCACGCAACCAATCCCGGTCAAAATTTACATCGTTCACTATCTGAGCAATAGCCGATAAAGCTCGCAAATGGAAATTCCTTTCATCGGGTGAGCCAACAAGCACAAACACAGCATAGACAGGAGGAGATGTTTCTGTAAAAATAATGCCAGCTTCAGACCTGGCAATGAGTAATTCGAATTTGTGTTCACCGTCAATAATTACGTGCGGGATCGCCAATCCCGGTTTTATTACAGTCGTTGTTTGTTGCTCCCGTTCCATAAGAGCTTCAAACAATTGCTGGGCATTAATATTTAATCGTTTGGCGAATTTTTTGGCTACAATTGTAAAAAACTCCGGGAGGGTAAGCTGTTTATCGATATCAATTATCTCGCATTTTTTTACCAATTTATCAAATCGATCTTCGATTATTTCATCACGCTCTTTCAAAATTTCTCGTAACTCGGCTGCTAATGAATCCCCGACTATCTCTTTAGCTGTAACACGCTCAACAATATGAATCAGAGCGGACTTGCGAGCTGTTTTCTCGTGCGCATAAATTTTATTCCATAAAATACTTAAAAGAATAAATCCACCTGCTGATAGAAACGCTATCGTTCCCATCTGGTAGAGGAGAAAAACATAGCTGAAGATCCCAACCAGTTGTAACCAGGGATATAGAGGCGAAACGAATGCTGGCTTGTAGTTCAGGATTCTCGACTCTCGCATGATAATGCATGCCATTATTCCCAGCAGAAATAGAATAACTTTCATGGTAGAAGCAACTTTAACCAACTCTTCGAGGTTCAAAAGGAGTATTACCGTCAGCATGAAAATGCCAGTAAATATTATTGAGAAGTGTGGCGTGTTGAATCGTTTATTCACTTTGGCGAAACAATCAGGTAAAAGTTGATCCCGACTCATTGCCATAGGAAATCGCGAAGCAGCTAAAATACCTGCGTTGGCAGTAGAAAAAAAGGCAAGTATTGCTGCAATTGCCATAAGTACTTTGCCAAATGTGCCCAGAATTTTACTACTAGCAGTCGAGATCGGGGTAAGGGAATGTGCAAGTTCATTACCGGGCAGTAACCCAACGGTCACAAAAATAGTTAACCCATAAAGAAGCAGTATCGTACAAAATGCTAAAATCATTCCATAGGGAATATTCTTGGCTGGATTTTTAACCTCTTCGGCAATGCTTGCTACTTTCGTCAACCCACCAAATGATATGAAAACCATGCCAACTGCCGGTAATAGAGCACTTTTGCCAAACGGCATAAACGGAGTATAGCGATGTACATCAAGCAACATAGACCCGCGAAAAATATACAGCACCAATGAGCCAATGAGCACAAGTACCAGAACAATCTGAACTTTACCTGTAAGTTTAATACTTATTAAATTAAGAACTGTAAAAAACACACAGAACCCAGCAGCGACAAGTTTGATTTGCCAATCGGTAACATTTGGGGTAATCAATGTTGCAAATACACCGATACCCACTAATGAAAATGCACTCTTGAGACTAAGTGAAAACCAGCTTGCAAGACCGCCTATTGTGCCTGCGGTTGAACCCATACTTCGCTCAATAAAGAAATAATCGCCACCGGCTTTGGGCATGGCTGTGGACAGTTCAGCCTTGGCAAATAGTGCTGGTAAGACCAGGATGCCAGCAACAATATAGGCTAATATTACCGCTGGACCAACTTTGGCGTAAACTAAGCCAGGCAGAACAAACAAACCTGAACTAACCATTGCACCGGCAGCGACACAAAAAACATCGACGATGCCCAATTGACGAGTCAATTTTCCCTGTTTATTTTGCATAACTAAAGTTAGCTCCCAAATAAGATCGATTTCGCAACCCGAAAAAATTATTCGTCTTAAACAGCTCTGGATTTCTTTCAATATAATGTTTTACAATTTGAAAATCAACAACTAAAATCGGAGGGTTCTATGATTCAATATCTGCAAGTCTCAGCCCCGGGGAGAATTTGTTTATTTGGAGAACATCAAGATTATCTACAGTTGCCGGTAATAGCGGCTGCTATCAGCTTGCGTATTACCATCACAGGGCACGCACGTACTGACAAACAAATCCATTTCCAGTTGCCAGATATTAACGACTCAGAAACTATTCAATTACAACCAGAGATTCCCTATCAGAAAGAACGTGATTATTTTCGTAGTACCCTCAATGTATTACAACGGCAGGGCCTGGCGATTACTCATGGATTTGATTGCGAAGTTCGCAGTACGATCCCTATTAATTCTGGCACTTCCAGTTCATCGGCATTAATTGTGGCCTGGGTAAAATTTCTTCTCACTGCTTTTGAGCATCCTGCAGCGAATGATGCTGAATTCATAGCCCGAATGGCCCATCAGGCTGAGGTAGTGGAATTTGATGAACCCGGGGGGCAGATGGATCACTATGCTACCAGTTATGGTGATGTGCTGTTTATCGACTTTCGGGACAGTCAGATGGCCCGAAAACTACCCTGCAAGTTGGGCAAATTTGTACTCGGAGATTCATTAGAACCCAAAGACACCAAAGGCATTCTGGCGAAAGTTAAGGGCGGTATGTTGAAAATTCTTGATCGACATAAGCCGGAGATATCTTGGGAAAACCTTCCGAAAGTTTCTTTGCAGATCTGTGATAAACTTCGCCCTCAATTGAGCGCTGATGAGTTTCGCTTACTGGAGGGTTTTCTCCGCAATCGCGACATTACCAGGCAGGCATTGCGCTTGTTACAAAATTCAGAAGTCGATCATATTGCTTTGGGTAATCTATTAAATCTTCATCAAAAGATACTGCGAGAAAATCTGCAGATCTCTACTCCCAAAATCGATCGCATGTTACAAACAGCGTTAGACTGCGGTGCATTGGGGGGAAAAATTCTTGGCTCCGGAGGTGGCGGCTGCATGTTTGTCTACAGTCCCTTCGAGCAACACCGGGTAGCCGAAGCAATAACTGAAATTGGAGGAAAAGCTTATGTAGTCGAAATAGATGAAGGTGTAAAAGTCGACAGTTTTAGTACTGGATAGAAAGCAAAATTTAGCCTTGACATGGAGTGAAAAATTTATTATATTTTAACCACAAATTTCGGGTGGCGCTCTAGCTCAGTCGGTAGAGCAACGGACTGAAAATCCGTGTGTGCGCGGTTCGATTCCGCGGGGCGCCACTATTGCCAAAGCTCTGTAAGTATGTGACTTACAGGGCTTTTTTTATAGGCACAATTACTGATTCAAGTTAATGATTTTCTGCGAGGTGGCAATAGGGTGGCAAATTGAAAACACGCCCCTAAGATTATTTATCTGTCTCCGCTTGTACGCCGCTGCCAAATGGGTATATCTTTCAACCATTTTCATACTACTGTGACCTAAAATTTCTTTGAGCGTTAAAAGATCGCCGCCGTTCATAACAAAGTGAGATGCAAACGTGTGGCGTAAATCATGAAACCGAAAATTCAAGATTCCTGCCTTTTTTAACGCTTTCTGAAAAACTCTCCTGACAGATTTCAACGGCTTGCCGGTGCTGCTTAAAAAAACATGGTCTGAATTACTGTTTTTGCTTCGGAGTGTTTTCAAAAGGTCCACCATGTCGTCTTGTAAGGGA
>MZGM01000081.1 GCA_002085035.1 Candidatus Zhuqueibacterota bacterium 4484_219 | reverse complement strand
TGATCGGGTGAATAAGCAGCGACTTCTTTTAGATAATCTATAGACTCCTGGTAACGCTTAAGTTCAAAAAGTACCAATCCCAGGCTGTACATGATTTCAACTTCATGGGGATCAAATTCAAGCGCTTTTCGCCATAGTTGGATTGCCTCCTCGTATCGATTTTGTCGGTAGCAAGAAATAGCTTTAGAATGGATTTTTTTTATTCGTTCTTTCATACTATTTATTCTATCATCTCAAGTAATTCTTGAAGTTTGGTCTCAAATTTATCTAACGGCTCGATGAATGATTCGTTTGTTTTTCGCAGTTTCAGTTCAATACACTGGTTTTTTAGATTCTTTTCGCCAATAATAATCTGAATTGGCATTCCTAACAGATCAGCATCCTTGAATTTAAATCCAGGGCTAACCTCTCTATCATCAAGCAAGGTGGGTATCTTTTTTTGTTCCAAATTATGATAAATTTTATCAGCAATTAATTGAACCGTTTGATTTCGATAATTGATTGGAATGAGGTGAACTAAGAAGGGCGCTAATGCTTTATTCCAAATTATCCCTCGAGCATCGGCGTGTTGCTCAATGAAGGCGGCAATAATTCTTTCTATGCCAATGCCATAACTTCCCATCACAATTGGTCGCTCCTGCCCCGTCGCATCAAGGAATGTTACTCCCATACTTTTGGAGTATTTGGTTCCTAACTTAAAGATATGGCCAAGTTCGATTGCATGCACAACACGCAATGAATAATCGCACTGTGGACAACCGTCGCCTCGGTTAACGGTTGTCACGTCAATAAACTGCTGAATTTTAATATCTCTTTGGACATCAACTCCCTTGAGGTGATAGTGATCCTTATTAGCACCTACAATAAATCCTCTTTGATTCTTAATTGTATTATCGGCATAAATTGGGATACTCTTTATTAAGCCAATTGGGCCGATAAAACCAACTTTGGCACCGCAGATTTCCGCAACCTCTGCCTCGGTAGCAGGACGAAAATTATTCCCAAATAACTTCATCATCTTACTTTCATTGACTGTGTAATCGCCGCGAATCAAAATCATTACGGGACTACCATCAATTACATACATCAGCGATTTAATCAAATTATTTGGTTCAACATTAAGAAATTGAGAGACTTGTTCAATGGTGCGTTTATCAGGTGTGTACACCTCTGTTAATTCGCCATCTTGTTGAATTTTAGTTTTGAGTTTACCAGTAGCCACTTCGATATTGGCAGCATATCCACACTGATCGCAGATGACAACTACGTCTTCCCCTATTTCAGATTCGAGCATAAATTCTTGTGAGGCTGAACCACCCATTAAACCGGTGGAGGCGCCAACAACAAAAAACTTCAATCCACACCGAGAAAATATCTTCTTATAAGCCTGGGCATGGAGTTGATAACTTTTGTCCAATCCTTGCTCATCAACATCCAGACTATAGGAGTCTTTCATGATAAACTGGCGGGCTCGCAGAACCCCAGAACGTGGTCGAGGCTCATCTCGGAATTTGGTTTGAATTTGATACCAAATTTGGGGTAAATCTTTGTAAGAACGGATTTCCCCACGGGCAATATCACAAATGATCTCCTCGTGGGTAGGCGCTAATACTATAGTTCGATTTTTGCGATCTTGAAAGCGAAACATTTCTTCCCCGAAATCGCTGGCACGTTTAGTTTCTTCCCATATTTCAATCGGATTTAACGCTGGGAGGTAAAATTCTTGAGCTCCAATAGCGTCCATTTCTTCTCTAATTATCTGAATAACTTTTCTCATTACCCGCCAGCCAAGGGGAAGATATGAATAAATACCAGCAGCCAGGGGACGAATTAGTCCGGCACGAAGCATTATTTGATGGCTCTTAACTACCGCATCTGCAGGGATTTCTTTTAACGTAGGAATAAAATATCGAGACAGTCTCATAACCCACTCCATTTTAATTGAAGTACCAGACAAAAAAAGTGCGCCAGAGAGGGCTCGAACCTCCAACCTGTGGCTCCGGAGGCCACCGCTCTATCCGATTGAGCTACTGGCGCAAAAATAAAAATATGTCAGATTAATAAATGAACATATCAGTTTAAGGTTTCAGCCGCGATAACGGTGTTTTTCATCAACATTACAATCGTCATCGGTCCTACCCCACCTGGCACTGGAGTGATGGCTTTTGCCTTTTGTGAAACACTGTTAAAATCAACATCTCCAACCAGCCGATACCCTTTGGTGGTACTGGAGTCAGCTACCCGATTGACGCCGACATCAATAACCACCACTCCTTCTTTTACCATTTCTGCAGTCACTGCTCCAGGTCGCCCAGCAGCAACTACAAGTATCTCTGCCTGACTGGTAAAATAACCAAGATCAGTAGTTCCGGTGTGACAAATTGTTACTGTCGCATTGCATCCTTTTGTTTTTTGCAACAGCAAGTTAGCTAATGGCTTACCGACGATATTGCTTCTACCCACAATTACCACATGTTTACCATCCGGGTAAAAACCGTAGTGATGTAGCAGCTCTAAAATTCCGGCAGGAGTGCAGGGCACATATCTCGGCTTGCCAACCATCAATTTTCCTACATTGTACGGATTAAACCCATCGACGTCTTTGTCAACACTGATTCGAGCAATTACAGTTTCAGTATCAATATGTTTAGGCAAAGGCAATTGTACTAATATCCCATGAATGTCTTTGGCGGAATTAAACCTGTCGATCTGTCGTAATAATTCTGCTTGAGAAATGTCTGCTGGCAAACGAGTAGTTTCACTATGGATACCCAATTCATCACAAGTTTTTTGTTTCATGTTTACGTAAACTTGTGATGCAGGATCTTCACCCACAAGGATAACTGCCAAACCTGGCACAATACCTCTCTGCTTCAACAGGGTAATCCGATTGTGTAATTCTACTTTGATTTTGTTAGCTACTGCTTTCCCATCGATAAGTGTAACAGCCATTTGTTAGCCTATGGTATTATGATTCGTTCTATGTCCACTGCTTTACCAGTTTCCTGTTCCACCGAAATTACAACAGCACAAAGATGTAAATTATCTTTTGCTATTTCGTACTTTTGCGGTGTTTGATGAAGAAAGCGATGAATTGCAATTTCCTTTTTCATCCCAATAACAGAGTCAAATGGGCCGGTCATTCCTACGTCGGTAATGTAAGCTGTACCATTTGGTAAAATTCGCTCGTCAGCTGTTTGTACATGAGTATGGGTACCAATAACTGCACTTACTTTGCCGTCCAGATACCATCCGAGAGTGGCTTTCTCGGCGCTGGCTTCAGCATGAAAATCTACAATACTAATTTTGGTATCTTTGTTAATTCGCTGTATTTCCCTTAGACCAACGGTAAATGGGTCGTCCAACGGCTGCATGAAAGTGCGTCCTTGTAAATTCACTACCCCGATTTTAGTTTGATTTGCAGTAACGAACACAATCGAACCATATCCCGGAGTACTTGCAGGATAATTCAATGGACGCAGTAAATAACGATGATTGTTAAGCACTTGGCTAGAATCTTTCCTGTCCCAAATATGATTTCCACTGGTAATAACATCAACCCCTAAAGATTTCAGATGACGTACAATTTTATCAGATATGCCTTTACCGCCAGAGGCATTTTCTCCATTAGCAATGCAAAACTCAATATGATATTTTTGTTTCAAAGAAGGCAACAATTTCTCAGTAATTGTTATGCCTGGTTGCCCAACAATATCAGCGACAAACAAAATGTGAATGATTTTTGACATAAGAGAGTATCTAAAATATAAGTGGAAAAAGGAAAAAAATCAATCCAAAAGTTTACCAAAACTATTTAGCAAAGTCGATTGCACGATATTCTCGAATTACCGTCACTTTAATTTGTCCAGGATATTCGATTTCGGACTGTATTCTATTAGCAATATCGAGTGCTAATTGTTCAGCTTTGGCGTCATCAATTTTTTCTGGTTCAACGATTACTCGAATTTCTCGACCGGCTTGAATAGCGAATGTTTTCTGAACTCCATCAAAAGCTTGAGCTAATTGTTCCAATTTTTGCAGTCTACGGATGTATTGTTCAAGAATCTCCCTACGCGCGCCGGGGCGCGAGCAGGATATTGAATCGGCAGCCTGAACAAGTACGGCGATAGGTGAAATAATTTTAGTATCTTCCTCATAGGCTGCGATAGAATTTTGTACAATAGGACCCTCACCATATTTTTTGGCTAACTCGACTCCAATTTGAGCATGGGTACCCTCAGTGTATCGATCCACGGCTTTGCCTATGTCGTGCAGTAATCCGGCTCTTTTAGCAAGCATGGAATCTAAGCCAAGTTGTGCTGCCATTAGACCTGCTAAATGAGAAACTTCCACACTGTGGTGCAACACATTTTGGCCATAACTGGTACGATATTTCAATTTACCCAAAAGTTTTACTAGTTCCGGGTGAACCCCATGAATTCCGGTTTCCATTAGGGCTTGTTCACCTGTCTCCAAAAACTGCTCTTGCAGTTCTTTTTTCGCTTTTTCTACCACATCTTCAATGCGTCCGGGATGAATTCGACCGTCGGCGATTAGCTTTTCCAGAGCAATTTTAGCTATTTCACGCCGCAGAGGATCAAATCCCGAAAGTAATACTGCTTGGGGAGTATCATCTACAATTACCTCCACCCCGGTGGCCATCTCAAATGCACGAATATTACGACCCTCTCGACCAATAATTCGCCCTTTCATTTCATCATTAGAAAGTTGCACTACTGAAACCGTGGTTTCGGCGGTATGGTCCACTGCTGTTCTTTCGATTGCCTGAATGATGATTTCTTTTGCCTCACGATTCGCCCGTAGACGGGCTTGATCACGGATGTCCTTGACAATCTGCGCAGCTTCTTCTCTGGCCTGCTGTTCCATGCTCTCCATCAGCAATCTTTTAGCTTCTTCCTGAGTAATTCCAGAGATCCTCTCCAATCGGGCAGTTTGTTCTTCGATTTGCTGTTCCAACTGCCTCTGTAGTTCAATTGTTTGTTGCTCTTTTTGTTTTAAGTTTTGCTCTAAAGAAGATAGCTCTTTTTCCCTTCGTTCAAGTAGATCAGCCTTACGCTCCATATTGGTTTCGCGGCGTACAAGCTGAGCTTCAAGCCGCTGCAGCTCATTCTTTCGTTGGCGAGTCTCTCTATCTAATTCCTGTTTAAGTTGATACCACTCATCTTTAGCTTCAAGTAGTTTGCTCTTTTTAATATTTTCGGCTTCGTGTTCTGCTTCAGAGATGATTTTTTTCGCTAATATTTCTGCATCGTTTAGCTTACGTTGACCGATTTTTAGTTTAATTATCCATCCCAAAAAGAAACCAGCGCCGACACCGGCACCAGCAATCAATAACCACAAATAAGTTTCCATCTCCATCCCTCCAGAAATAAAAAACCCACAGTCAAGAAGAAAAACCAATCACGCTCCTTCCCTCTCGGTGCTTGTTATGGAAGGAGAAGGAGGTGATTAGCAACTAAATACTTCTCTGTGGGATGGAACTTTCGAAATCTTCTGATATTATTGGCTTGGTTTAGTTTTTAATGAATCTTCTAAGCGTTCTAACAAGCCCTTAATTTTGTTTTCGTAACTTTCGATGAGTTCTTGTTTTTCTAAACGTTCTCGAAAAAGTTCATCAGTAATATTGAGTGCGGCCAAAATTGCAACTTTGAGCGCTGATTTTGCTGAAGCTCTCTGATCGATCTGGCGCATCTTGCTGTCAACAAAACTTGCTACCTTCTGAATGTACTCGATATCGGCTGCTCCACGAATAGGATATTCTGTACCATAGATATTGACTCTTAAGGTTTTTTTTTCTACTTCTTCCATGGCTTTTTATACAATACTTTCTAATTTCTCCAATTTCTCCAGCATAGCCGAAACTTTCTGACGAATTTGGTTTTCCTTTTCGCGGAACTGCTCTACCACATCCTGCTGTTGCCGGATTTGCTGGATCTGCTCCTCCAGGTTCTCAATTATTCGATTACGCTCCTCCAGCATGGCGGTCAAATTTAGATTTTGTTTCCGTAGTTCAACGTTTTCCTCGTGCAACTCGCTGAACTTCTGAATTACCTTATTGACCTTTTCTTCTAATTGCTCAATAGTTGAAAAATCCATTTTGGCTCCTGAACAAGATTATGAACTTCTAAGCTCAGCGTTAAGTTCTTCTTTGAGCTTCAGAAGTATTAAGTTCCACCCCACTTTTTAATCACACTAACAAGCCTCTCTCCTGGCAAACTCTCATCCACCACCAAAGCCAAATCTCTTCTAACAACTGGAAACTTAGGAATCGGGCGATAAACTCGTTCCTCTAGCAAATTCTCAAAGATAACGTCCAGATTTAACTCAAAAATAAAAATATCTTGGTTAACATCGTATTTCTCCTGTAAATTTTTTCTCAACTTCCCAATTACGCCTATCGGTAAGTTAGTGAGTAATACGGTAGCACCCGGCTCTTGAATAAACCAATTTTGAAATGGTTCAAAGCGAACGTCGGAAAAGTTGAGCTGATGTAGCAAAAACGCTACCGTTCCTTTTGCGTCATAGAAATCTACTGGGCGTCCTTTGTGCAACCAGTGATATTTTTGAGCCAATCCCGTTAACAAACCAGCCAATCGCAATATTTCTTTCCCCCTTTCGGGCTGGTCTGGTAAGCGCTCAAAAGTAATTCCTATTTCGAACAATCGAAAATCTGATATTTGACGAAAAAGATTACGCTGTGCTACCCGTAGCACCCCTGGGAGCAATGAGGGGCGAAGTATCGCCATGTCTTCACTTAAGGGGTTTTTAAGCCTGATTAATGATTTGTTGTCAGGGTTAACTGAAAGCCATTCGTCGTTACTGGAAATCATGCTATTAGTTAAAATTTCCTTGAACCCCTGTCCCACCATAATTTCTCGCACAGTCGAAACAAACTTGTCCTTTTTGTTTAAAGGAAAATGCAAACTGATAACTGAAGTTTCTTTTTCTACAAAGTTGTTATACCCATGAACTCGAGCAATTTCCTCGATAAGATCAACTTCTCTGGTTAAATCTGGGCGAAAAGTAGGAACTGTTACGCGTAGTGCCTGCTTATTATCTTGCACTTCCATACCCAAACGGGACAGGATCGTGGATATTTCTCGAGCTGGTATGGATTTGCCCAAGAGTTTACTAACGTAAGTTGGGCGTAATTCGATGGTTATCGGAAAATATTTTTGGGGATAACTGTCTACCACCCCTTGCAATATTTTCCCTCCTGCTGTCTTTTGAATAAGTTCTGCTGCTCGATTAATAACCGTCAATGTAGCATTTGGATCTACTCCGCGCTCAAAACGCATAGAAGACTCGGTGTCTATTCCTAAGAACCTTCGACTCTTACGAATACTGGTAGGATCAAAGTAAGCACATTCCAACAACACGTTCGAGGTCTCATTGCGAACTTCAGTATTCATCCCCCCCATAATTCCTGCTAATGCAACCGGCTGCTCGCCATCACAAATAAGAACAATTTCGTTATTTAATGAATAACTTTTTCCATCCAGGGTAACAAAATGTTCCCCTGCTTTTGAGCATCGGACTACAATCTTCCCTTGAGCAAGGAGATCAAAGTCGAACGCATGCAACGGATGCCCAAATTCTAACATAACATAATTAGTTACATCTACAACGTTATTAATAGGTCGAATGCCGGCTAGACTCAATCTATTTTGTAACCAACATGGCGAAGGTTTAATCTGAACTCCTTTTATTATTCGAGCAGAATACCGGGGACACCCTTTAGGGTTTTCGATTTTTACCTGGATAAAATCTGCGGTTAATTCTTTGGCTTCGGTCAATCTCACCTGCGGAAGTCGAATTGGGTTTCCAGTAATGGTAGAAATCTCTCGGGCAATTCCTATGATTCCCAAACAATCCGGTCGATTAGGAGTAAGGTCAACTTCAAAGACAACATCAGTTTCTGGAAAATAGTCGTTTAACTGTGTTCCTAATATTGCCTCTTGATCTAACAATACTGGAGAAGCCGTTTCTGCCAGACCTAATTCCACGGCGCTGGGGATAAAACCCTCTACCCCACCCTGTCGTCTAACTTTTTCGGGTATTTTATGAAGCCACTTTTCCGATGTTCCTATTGCTACTTTTTGATCAAGCGGGAGACCATTTTGGGGGTAAAACACAGAGAGAACGTTAGAACCAAGGTCTACCAAATATGTGTGGACACTTTGCTGTTCTACAAGTTTGCCTACTTTCAAACCGTCAATATCATATTGAACGGTTTTTGTTCCTTCTATCTCCAAGCCCAACATAGTAAGCCGCTCTGCCAATTCTTGGGGCGTGAAGTGGAAATCAACGTAATCTTTTAACCATTGAAATGTGAACTTCACCGTAACTCTACTTTCTTAGAATTGATCTAAAAAGCGAATATCGTTTTCGTAAAAAAGCCGAATATCATCGATCTGATATTTAAGCATTGCTAATCTCTCCACCCCCATTCCGAAGGCGTAACCCGAATATTTTTCAGCGTCGTACCCTACAGATTTAAATACTTCCGGATCCACCATTCCAGCTCCAGAGATTTCTAACCAGCCAGTACCCTTACAGAGACGACATCCTTTCCCTTCGCAAAAGATACAACTAAAATCGTATTCGGCACTTGGTTCAGTAAAAGGGAAATAACTGGGCCGAAAACGTATCTGCACCCCTGGACCAAATAGTTTTTTAGCAAAAGCAGAAATAACCCCCTTCAAATCCGTAAAACTAACATTCTCATCAACGCAAAGCCCTTCGACTTGATGAAAGAAAGGCGAATGGCTTGCATCTGGTGTGTCTCGCCTAAAACATCGTCCTGGTGCAATCATCCGAATCGGAGGCTGACGTTTTTCCATCACCCGAATCTGTACTGGTGAAGTGTGGGTACGCAGAAGAAATCCCCCGGGCAAATAAAAGGTATCGTGCATTTCCCGAGCAGGATGATCAGGGGGTAGGTTAAGAGCCTCAAAGTTGTGGTAGTCAGTTTCAATCTCTGGACCTTCTTCGATAGTGAATCCCATGCTGGTGAAAATAAATTTAATATCATCAAGGATTTGAGTAAGTGGATGGCGTTTACCAACATAAGAATGATACCCAGGAAGCGATACATCTACAAACTCTCGACGTTGTTGCTGTTTTTTTAAAGCACTACTTTTAGCAGAAAGCTCTTGCTGAAATGAATTTTTTAACCGATTTAGCTCTCTCCCCCACTCTGCACGACTTTCGACTGGCATCTCTGCCAGCCGTTTAAAATACTGATTTATTGCCCCTTTTTTGCCTAAATATTTAATCCGAATCGTTTCCAGAGCTTTTAAGTCGTCACAATGAGAAAGATCAGTCGAAAATTCACTTTCCAGGCGTTTTAGTGCTTCAAATTCAGAATTAAGTGTACCCATTTCTACTGCCTTGCCACTTCAGCCAGTTTCGCAAAAGTTTCTGGATTGTTTACTGCCAATTCTGCAAGTACTTTGCGATTTAGCTCAATATTATTTTTCTTTAATCCGTTCATAAAAGCTGAATACGACAAACCATTAAGGCGAGCTGCAGCATTAATTCGGGTAATCCAAAGCCGTCGAAATTCGCGTTTGCGAGCCCGTCTGTCACGATAGGCATATTGCAACGCTTTGGTAACAGCGTCTTTAGCATTGGTTAATGTTTTGCTTCTCCTGCCCCAATATCCCTTTGCTGCCTTTAAAATCTTTTTCCGCCGTTTTCGTGAAGCCACGTTGTTCGTTGCTCTTGGCATTACTGCTTTTCCTCCTAATTAATCTACTGTAAAATCATTTTACGCACTCGAGATGCATCTCCTGGAAAGACATAAACCGGCTGATGAAGTTTACGTTTGCGCTTTGTCGATTTCTTGGTTAGAATATGACTGGCATACGCTCGTTGCCCTTTGATTTTCCCGCTTGCAGTAACTTTAAATCGTTTGAAAGCTCCCCGGTTCGATTTCATCTTTGGCATTCTATCATCCTCATTTTTTGGTAAAAACTATTACTAAATTTCGGCCTTCTTCAAACGGTCCTTTTTCAACCTTCGCTGTATCAGCCAATTGTTCCTGAAACTCTGTTAAAATCTGATATCCGAATTCTTTGTAAATCATCTCACGTCCCCGAAAGACAACTGTCGTCTTTACTTTGTTGCCGCTTTCCAAAAATTCCTTCGCATGTCTGATCTTATGCTCTAAATCGTGTTTATCTGTTTTGGGACGAAGACGAATCTCTTTGACATGAATAACATGTTGCTTTTTTCGCTGTTCCTTTTCTTTTTTGCTCAGTTCGTAGCGGTACTTCCCAAAATCCATTAACTTGCAAACCGGTGGATTTGCATTTGGTGCCACTTCTACCAAATCGAGTCCGATCTTGTTAGCCAATTTCAAAGCTTCCTGAATAGTTTTTATGCCCAATTGGGTCCCGTCTGCATCAATTACGCGAACCTGTGGCACTTGAATCTGTTCATTCACACGAATTTTTTTCTCTTTAATGGATTGTCCTCCTTACGTTGTGAGAGATTTAGTGTCGATTTCTTTTTTTACCTGGCAGACAAATTCGTCTATGCTCATAGTACCAACATCACCGCTTCGACGCTTTCGTACCGCAACAGTATTGCCTGCAACCTCCCTCTCCCCCAAAACTAACATATAGGGAATCTTTTGAGTTTCTGCTTCTCGAATTTTGAAACCTATTTTTTCACTTCGGTCATCTAACTTTGTCCTGATCCCAGCTTCTTTAAGTTTATTAACAACATCCTTTGCGTAGGCATATTGTTTCTCAGTAATAGGAATAACCATCACCTGCAAAGGAGCTAACCAAAGTGGAAATGCTCCCCCATAATGTTCGATTAGAACACCAAAAAATCGCTCTATGGAACCGAGTAACGCCCGATGAATCATAATAGGGGGATGTTGTTGTCCATCTTCTCCTACATAACTCATGTTAAAACGCTCTGGGCCATTAAAATCGACCTGAATGGTAGTACACTGCCAGGAACGTTTAAGCACGTCTTTTATCTTAATATCAATTTTGGGACCATAAAAAACTCCCTCACCAGGATCGATACTGTAAGCAAGCTTTTTTGTGTTTAATGCTTCCTCGAGTGCTTTTGTAGCTAAATCCCAATTTTCTATTGTTCCCACAAATTTCTCTGGACGTGTGCTCAAGTAAACGTCAAAATCAGTAAAGCCAAAGGTGTTCAAGAAAAACATGGTAAAATCAAGACAACGGATAATTTCTTCTTCAATCTGATCGGGACGACAAAAAATATGGGCATCGTCCTGCGTAAATCCGCGCACTCGCAATAACCCATGAAGCACCCCCGAGCGTTCGTAGCGATAAAAACATATTTTCACGGTAAAAATCTACATGACCACTTTGACGCCATAAATCCAGCTTAGCAATGTGGGGAGTGTAAAGCAGCTCGTAACCCGCTTTTAAATGTTCTTCTTTCCAAAAAGTCTCAATCAGATTGCGAATAAAAGCGCCCTTTGGATGCCACAAAATTAATCCACTACCAATGTCATCGCTGATGCTGAACAGATCTAATTCCTTACCCAATCTACGATGGTCGCGTTTTTTCGCTTCTTCCAGGCGGTTCAGATAATCTTCCAGTTGTTCTTTTTGTGGAAAAGAAATACCATAGATGCGCTGCAACATTTTATTGCGTTCATCACCACGCCAATACGCTCCCGCTATGTTCAATAACTTAAAATGGCGAATGTAGCCTGTATTTGGCACATGAGGACCGCGGCAAAGGTCTACAAAATCGCCTTGCCAATAGACTGAAATAACATTGTCCTCTATTTCATCGAGAAGTTCGAGCTTGTAATCTTCTCCCCTACTTTTAAATAACTCTTTCGCCTGCTTGAGAGGTAGTTCTTCACGTCGAATCTGGTAGTGTGCCTCCGATAGTTGTTTCATTATTTTCTCTAATTTCTTTAAATCTTCCGGCGAAAGAGGCTGATCAAGATCAATATCGTAATAAAATCCGTTTTCTATCGGAGGTCCAATAGCTAACTTTGCTTTGGGATAAAGCTGCTTTATAGCTTGTGCCATCAAATGGGCAGAGCTATGCCAAAAAACCTCTCTTCCAGCAACATCATCAAAACTCACAACTTCTATTGTACCATCGCAATTAATGGTTTTGTTGAGATCAACCAGCTCACCATTAAATCGGGCAGCAATTGCGTTTGGTATTGCCTCAGGAAAATATTCTTGGAATATTTCCAGAATTCTTTTTTCTTCTGAAATTTCGACTTCTTTTCCGTTGGGAAGTTGAAGTTTAATTTTATTTTTCCTCATGTTAGTACATTCAATAAAATCCTGCCCAAAGGACAGGATTTTCAACAAAAAAGCCATCTTAAATTTATGGTGGGCGGTACTGGATTTGAACCAGTGACCTCTTGCATGTCAAGCAAGCACTCTAACCACCTGAGCTAACCGCCCTCACGGCAAACGGTTACAGAACGCCGCCGGTTTTATTGTACCGAGGGCCGGAATCGAACCGGCACGTCCCAGAGGGACAAGGGATTTTAAGTCCCTTGCGTCTACCAGTTCCGCCACCTCGGCTTCATTTAAGAGGCGGCGAGCGGATTCGAACCGCTGAATAACGGTTTTGCAGACCGTCGCCTTAACCTCTTGGCTACGCCGCCTAAAAAACAGAGCGGGAGACGGGACTCGAACCCGCGACCTTCTCGTTGGCAACGAGAAGCTCTACCAACTGAGCTACTCCCGCAAAAAACTCACTAAAAATATAAATAAATTTTATTACTAATGCAAGAATTTTTTGATTTGAACTTTCAATTTCTCTTCCGCCAGCGTGTCAATATCTGTTGCCGCTTATTACCTAAGCAGCGCCTTTTCTTCTGTCCACGATGCCAGAAATAAAATGCCAGACACACTAACGCAATGATAAGTAATAACTTGAAGTTGTGCTGAAAAAGTTCCAAAAAAAACCTTTTGAAAATCAAAAAAAATCTATTAAATTGAATAGTAAATTAACTTATGGAGTTGCTATTATGAACAAATATCAGGTTTTTTATAAGAAGTTAATCATTACCTGCGAAGGCTGTGGGAAGGTTGTCTATTACACTGTTGAAAAGGACACTGATGTTGAAAAGATTTTTGAAAACTTTCAGTGTCCCAATAAATGCGGGAAAAACCTTTACGCCTTCATTAGTATCGGAGAATTTAGTAAGGCCCCTGATGAGAAAAAGTAACCGGTACCCTCCCGACACAAACAAAAATAGCTGTAAATCTATTTACAGCCACTAAAATTATGGTGGAGCCGACGGGGCTCGAACCCGTGACCTCTTGACTGCCAGTCAAGTGTTCTCCCAACTGAACTACGGCCCCGTTTTAATCAGGAATAATAATATAACCATCATAAAATTCATTGTCAAGAGAAATATTCCTTAACAATGATGGAAATATTATTCTACCACTTCCCGAAGTAAACTTCCTGCTATCTTTTGTATCACTTCAGGCTTGTTGTAAAACCCTGTGGCGATTCTATGACGAACGACTTCTACTTTTTTAGTAAAGGTTGTCTTTCCCTCCCGCTCTGTTCCTAGTGTGTGCAATTCTTTGGCCTCGTGAAGAATATTTTCTACTATTTTATTTTGTACTTCAGGATGTTCATAAAAATTCTCTGCAATTCTATTAACTGCCTTTTCTATCTTTTCGAATCGAACATCAGGAAGCTGTTGAAACTTCTGGACCGCTGTTTTTAATAGTCTGGATTTTTCATTTAGCTGCTTTCCCTCCTTCGATATGGAGACACTATCCCGCTTTTCCACTTTTGGGGAAGGAGCTTTCTGTACTTGGTTGGCTACATTCTGGATAATGTATTCTTGATTTTTTATCTGTTCAACTTTCATTATGCTCACCGTTCTAAATATAGAAATCTCTTATGGAAAAATCAAGTCAATTTTTTGCAAAATAGAACTGTTGAATTTGTGATAGTAACTCATCTTTAGTCGATTCAATTAGCCGTTGATTTTCCTGCTCAATTGTCAGCACTGAATGTGTGAGTTGTAAAATACTATCCAGCAATCTCCATATTTGCAGCCGTTGTTCTGGAGAAATTTTAGAATCAATCTCAATCCAAGTTTGGTAAAATTTTTGAATCTTCTGACTCTCGTGCTGCAATTTGTGTAACATCTTTTCTTTTTCCAACTTTGATTTATAAAGTCTATCAATTGTTTTCTGTTGTAAAAGGAGGTTTTGTTCGTTTGAAATATTTAGTAAAATATTCAAATCTCGATGATAGCTATTTAATGTGTCAACTAATCTTCCGATAGAATTTCTCATATTTATTACCTTTGTCATCAAACAGATCTCAATGCCATTGAAGTTTGCTGGGGTACAGTGTTCTTTTTTCTAATATCGGGATGGTTTGATATTTCTATCCAACTTTCTTTCAACAGATTGAGTAAGCGGATGATTTCATCTAATGCTTTAGTATCTTTTTTGAAGATTGCATCATTGAGACGCTTATAGAAATAGACATACAATGAATGCAATGATTTTGCTACCTCACCAGCCTGAAAATTTAAAGCGCTAAGCAATTCTAAAATAATCTCCTGGGCTTTTACAATATTCTTACATCGTTGCCGAATTTGATCTTTACCATTAAGGTCTCGTGCATTTTGCAGAAGAAAAACTGCCCTTTCATACAACAGGATAATGAGCTTAACCTTGTTTGACGTTGAAACTTGTACATTAAGATACTCGTTGTAGTACTGACCTGGTGACATTGTGTTCCTCCACTTTTTCAACTGGTGCAATCAAGAAATTTTGAGTCTACTGATGGTAACTTTTGGTATCCCCTGGAGATTCTTTCTACCATGGCTAAATGTTTTAATTCCTCACGTAACTGTTTAAGTTCATCTTGTACAACCCTCACATTCGTAGCGTTTCGTTTAATTAGAGTAGTGAGCAAATTTTCTATCCCCTTTACTAACCTGCTAATTTGTTGATCGCGTTTTACAATATTTTTATCTGGATAGGAATTTAATAGTTTTTTAATCTGTTTATCTAATTGCTCAATACGAGTTTGAGCTTTATGAGTGTCCTGTGATATTTTTTGTAACTGTTGATTATCTGCATTCCGCAGGGCAAGCGTTTCCTGTTCGCCAAGTTGTAACAGAGTTTTGTACCACTTAGTTTGCTGTTGAAGTTTATGCAGCAACTGAGGATAGGTTTCTTTACTATGAGAATTCATTAAAACACGTGATGCTTTAGTTAGTGTAAATTATTAACTTGAGCTGATAACCAATTCCCCTGTGCTGTTAGGCGAGCCATGGTAGTTTCCAGGGTCACATATTTTAAGATCAAGCGATCACGTTTATGCTCCAAACGAGTCTCCATAAGATCGATTTGGTTCTCGATGCGATCGATGTTGTCTTGCAACGATTCCTGTTTGTCGGCAACATAACCTTCGTAGGTATCTACAATATAGAAAAGTTCGTTGTACAATTTCTCTGCAATACCGTAGGTTAAGGTAATACTACCCTGATCTCCAGTGCTGCTTCCGGTGTACTTAATAGATAGCCCTTCTACTGTAGTGTCGGAGGCACCGGTCAGTACTTGTCCTTGGCCATCAGCAGTTTCTCCATTAATCGTACCGGCTACGTCCTCTCCTGCATAGTCACCGTCTGTTATGCCCAGATTATTTTGGGTTTGCGAAATTGTAAAACCCTCGTTTGAACCATAGTAAGTGTGGGTTAAAACTAAATGATTGGAAGCGTCTTTTGAAGCTTCGATGTGAAGCTGATATCGGCCGGTGGTTGCAGTGTCAACTGTGCCAAAATCTAACGAACCTCCACCTTCATTGTTTTCGGTTATAGTGAGTGAGAGACTGCTGGTACCCACCTGAGTATCGGTTATTACAATCTTACCTGAACTATCGATGTAGGCATCAACGCTACCATTGAATGCATTTTCAATAGCTGTTAATAAGCCTTGGACTGTATCAGTGTCTTTGTCACTAATGGTGTAGGAGCCGCTGACGGTATCACCATTGTGATCGGTTCCTGAAAAAGAGATGGTATCACCGTTGGTAATATCGTTGGAACCTAATCCCGTGGTATCGATTTCTCCCCAGGTTGTGCTGCTGGTAATGTAACCGCTTGAGATTTTGCTCAAACCATTTGAGCTCTGTAATTGTTGAGCATACTCGGTATCAAGTTCATCGTTAATAGCAGAAACTATTTGATCAATTGTCTGCCCGGCAGTCAAATTGATTGTAGCAACTCTACCAGTAGATTTATCGGTAATGGTTAGAGTTTCATTTCCAGTGAGTCCGGAGGAAAGATCCACGGTTCCTGTCACTGATGCTTTTTCTGCCACCTGAGTAATATTAATCTCGTAAGTTCCTTCGGTGGTATTGCGAGTGTGATAAACATAATCAACATTGGTATTAGTAGTTTCTGCAAAAGCAGTAAACAGCTTTTGTACCTCACTAAAATTAGTTTGAAGAGCGGTAGAAAGCGTAGATGAATTTATTGAGAGTTTACCCTCATTGTCCAATTTAATTCCCACTAAAGCCAGGGTACTGTAGGCATCCTCCACATTGGAAATTTTGGAGATGATCAAAGAAGAAAGATCTGATTTTACCGAACGAAGTGTACCGTCACCAAAAAGTACTCCCCCAACTTCTTGTTTCTCAATATCGTACTCGAATTGCTGGTTGATAAAATCTATGATTTCATTGTAAGCATCGACAAGGTTAGTGATCTTTTCCTCAATTGTTTCAATATCTCGATTGACAGAAAGTGTGATGGTGGTAGAACTGTCGGCATTTTTTAAATTCAAGGTGACACCTGGAATCATATCAGAAATGGAGTTAGAACTGTCGGTGTAAGTGATACCATCTACCGTAATTTTAGCATCTTGTCCTGCTACAACTTCCATGTTATAGCCTTCGGTAGCAGTAGAAATAGTCCCAAAATCGAGATTGCCACCACCTTCGTTATTGGCAATCAAAGTTAACGAAAGCTGACTATCCCCTGCAGTCAAATCTTTCAGTACAATGGTTCCAGCCGTGTTGCCATCAGTGCCGTCGCTGATATAGGCGTCAACAACGGACGCCCCGCCATACAGAGTCTCGATTTCTGTTAACAAATCAGACAGAGTTTTGTACTGACCACCTTCATAAATATTGAAAGTAGTAGTTGTAATTGAGGTGCCATCATTTTTCTGACCCTGGATAGTAATTGTATCACCAGTTCCGACTGAAGCGTTGTAAATCTGATCAAATCTGGTAGATTCAGTTATTGGCGTACTGCCATCGGTAGTATTGGCTACACTACCTACTACTATTTTGTTGACTGCGCTTTGGTCTCCTTTTAAGATGCCCAAGGTTTGTAGAACGTTGTTATTATCAGAGAAGGAAGTAGTTCCACTGATGTCCACATAGTAAACAGTATTGCCGTCATCATCAGTGGTAGAGTCTACCGTTGCCGAAACTCCACTAAGACTGTCGATTGCATTAGCAATATCTGAAAGAGTATCGGTGGTCAAATCAATGGAGACCGTCTGACCAGCAATAGTTACATTGGTAGCTCCAGGTGCTGAAGACAACTCCAATAATGAGGCAATAGCTACGGCGGTAGAGGAAAAATTATCTGA
>MZGM01000080.1 GCA_002085035.1 Candidatus Zhuqueibacterota bacterium 4484_219 | reverse complement strand
TTAACCTTTACCGCAACAATTGAGCGCGATTATGTCTGGGATCGTATGGGTCCCAACAATATCGTCATGACTTGGAAACATGATAACAAGCATATTGTTTTTCGCTCACGCATGCGGGAATGGAATAGCTTTAATGGGCAGCTTTATCTTATTTCAGTAGAAGGAGGACTTCCACAACAGTTGCCACTTCCGCGCGGTGGGTTCTGTTCATTCTCTCCAGATGATAAAAAGCTTGCCTATAATCGAGTATTTCGAGAATTTCGTACTTGGAAGCGTTATCGTGGCGGAATGGCAGATGATATCTGGATCTACGATTTTAAAAGTAAAAAGATAGAAAACATTACCAACAATCCTGCGCAAGACATTATCCCTATGTGGAGTGGTAGCAAAATCTATTTTCTTTCTGACCGTGATGAAAACAAACGAATGAATCTTTATGTCTATGATCTTAATACCAAGAAAACGAGAAAGCTAACTAATTTCACTAAATTTGATATTAAATTTCCTTCCTTAGGTAAAAATGCTATTGTATTCGAGTGTGGTGGCTATATTTACCGATTCGATTTAAGTACTGAAGAATATCAAAAGGTACCAATCTTTATTTTGGAGGATAAACTTAATGGCAGAGGAGGTATCGTAAACGTTAGCAAATATATTAGAAATTATGAAATTTCTCCGAATGGCAAACGGGCACTCTTTGGAGCTCGAGGTGATATTTTTACTGTTCCGGAGAAGCATGGTCCGACTCGAAATTTAACCAAAACTCCTGGTGTTCACGAACGTAATTCCAAATGGTCACCGGATGGCAAATGGATTGCTTATATTTCGGATGCAACTGGTGAGGATGAAATTTACATCATCCCCCAAGATGGCAGTGCTCCGGCTACCCAGATTACTACAGGAGCGGAAACGTACAAATATCAGATATACTGGTCGCCAGATAGTAAAAAAATATTATGGGCCGATAAGAAGCTTCGGCTACGTTACGTAGACATTCAAACTAAGAAAATTGTGGATGTTGCCCAAGCAAAAGCATGGGAAATGCGCGACTATGCCTGGTCGCCGGACAGTAAATGGATTGCCTACGCTAAACCAGAAGAAACGGTTATGACTAAGATTTATCTGTATTCACTTGAACAAAAGAAAAGTTACGAAGTTACCGAGGGTTGGTACTCTTCCTTTCAACCTGCTTTCAGTTCCGATGGAAAATACTTGTTTTTTGTGTCCGATCGTGATTTTAATCCCGTTTTTAGCAGAGTAGAATGGAATTATGCATATCTGGATATGTCCCGAATCTATCTTGTTACATTATCCAAAGATGTAAAATCACCTTTTGAACCTCAAAGCGATGAAGTGAAAATAGAGAAAGAACAGAAAAAATCGGAAAAGAAAAAGGAAAGTCAGAAAAAAGATCTTGGCGGAGGAAAAGAAGAAAAGATTACTGTAAAAGTAGATGTCGATGGACTGAAAGATCGTATTGTTGGACTTCCGATCAAGGCATCAGGTTACAGGCACTTGACTTCAGTAGGTAATAGACTTTACTACAATAGAAAAGGCAGTAAAGATGAAAAATCTGTTCTTTTGATGTATGATTTAAAGGAGCAAAAAGAGACTGAATTGGGTCAGATTGATGGTTATGAAATTTCTGCCGATCAGAAGAAAATGCTTGTTTCTCAACAGAAGTCATATGCGATAATCGATTTGCCAAAATCAAAAATCAAGATTAAAGAAAAGTTAAATCTTTCTGACATGGAGATGAAGTTAGACAGACATGCCGAATGGATGCAAATCTTCAACGAATGCTGGAGGCAGATGCGGGACTTTTTCTATGCTCCCAATATGCATGGGGTGAATTGGAAGGAAATCCGCAAACGATATCTACCGCTCGTTGCTCAGGTGAATCATCGTGCTGACCTTACCTACATTATTGGTGAAATGATAGGGGAGTTAAACGTTGGGCATACTTACGTTGGCGGTGGTGATATGCCAAAACCAAAAAGGATTAAAACCGGATTGCTCGGTGCCCAACTTGAGCGGGATCCGAAATCGAAATATTACAGGATCAAAAAGATTCTCAAAGGTCAAAATTGGGATAAATCCTTGCGATCTCCCTTGACAGAAATTGGTGTGAACGCTAAAGAGGGAGATTATATTTTGTCGGTAAATGGTTTGCCCACGAACAAAATGGACAATATCTATGAAGCCTTAGTGAATACAGTTGGTAAACAAGTCAAACTAAAGATTAACTCTGTACCTACTGAAAAAGGTAGTCGAGAGGTTGTGGTTATTCCTATTGCTGATGAATCTAAATTGTACTATTACAATTGGGTGCAAAATAATTTGAAAAAAGTGAACGAAGCAACAGGTGGAAAAGTAGGGTACATCCACGTACCAGATATGAGCAAATACGGGTTGAATGAATTCGTGAAATATTTTTATCCCCAATTGCGCAAGAAGGCCTTGATTATTGATGTGCGAGGGAATGGTGGTGGTAATGTGTCACCAATGTTGATCGAACGATTGCGCCGGGAGATTGCTATGATAGATATGGCACGCAATGTCTCT
This sequence comes from Candidatus Zhuqueibacterota bacterium 4484_219, assembly GCA_002085035.1. Lineage (GTDB taxonomy): Bacteria > Zhuqueibacterota > JdFR-76 > JdFR-76 > 4484-219 > 4484-219. Next base: position 7,281 of record MZGM01000080.1, on the reverse strand, counting down.
CCATCTCCCGATCCCTATGCGATGATTTGGGGACCCAAAGTTTGCCTAATAGACGAGTTTTCTGCTTCAGATGGGGACTTGTTTGCTTATCGATTTAGGAAGCATAAACTTGGTAAACTTATTGGAAAACGAACATGGGGTGGCGTTGTTGGTATTCGGAGCTCATTGCCTCTCCTCGATGGCGGTTATCTCTACAAACCCGAATTTGCTTCGTATGATGCTGAAACTAGAAAATGGATCATTGAAGGCCATGGAGTAGAGCCAGACATCTTTGTGGATAATGACCCTGCTAAAGAATATGCCGGAATTGATGAGCAATTGAACAAGGCTATCGAGGTAATTCTGGAAGAGTTAAAAACGCAAGAAAAAACGATACCTCCAATTCCACCGTACCCTGAGAAAAAATGAGAACTACCCGTTCAAAAAATCATAGAGAATCAAACTTTGCTAAGTTTCCAATCTTTGCTAAAACTAACTTGTTACCAAAACAGGAGGAAAAGAACGATGGCCTACAAAATTACCGAAGAATGTATTAGTTGTGGAGCATGTGAGCCGGAATGTCCAAATACTGCTATTTATGAAGGTGGTGTAGAGTGGGAGTTAAACGGAGAGACTCATCCACCTCTTTCCGACGAGCACTACTATATTGTGCCAGACAAATGTACCGAATGTGTTGGCTTTTTTGACGAACAGCAATGCGCCTCTGTGTGTCCAGTGGACGCTTGTGTTCCTGATCCTGCTCGCCAGGAGAAAAAAGAGCAGCTTTTGGAGAAAGCTAAGCAACTGCATCCAGACAAAACGTTCTGATTGGACTAGATGAAAATGGGAGGGGACTTCCTCTACTTATTTAATTGGATTGATGAATGAAGGAAGTCCATTTTTGTCTCTATGACAAGAAAAAGGAGACATAAAAATGGTTGTGGGAGTTTTAAAAGAGATCAAGGCAGATGAAAATCGGGTGGCGTTGTTGCCAGCGGGGGCAGCACAGTTAAGACTGCATGGGCATCAGGTTTTGGTGGAAAAAAACGCTGGTGAAGGTAGTGGTTTTGCTGATGAGGAATATGTGAAAGCTGGGGCGGAGATTGTCGAACAGCCTCAAGAAATTTATCAGCGTGCGGAGATGGTAATGAAAGTTAAGGAGCCATTACCGTCGGAGTACGCGCTCATTAGCCCAGAGCAAATAATTTTTACCTATTTTCACTTTGCGGCTTCTGAAGAGCTAACCCGTGCGATTATTAAATCGAAGTGTGTGGCTATTGCTTACGAAACCATCGAGGAAAGTGATGGTACTTTACCTCTGTTGACTCCGATGAGTGAAGTAGCTGGCCGCATGTCTATTCAGCAAGGTGAGAAATATTTGGAAAAGGCTCAAGGCGGACGTGGAATTTTGTTGGGTGGCGTTCCCGGTGTAGAACCAGCCACAATAATGATTCTTGGGGGAGGTGTGGTAGGTACAAACGCGGCCAAGATGGCAGCAGGCACTGGAGCCTATGTCTATATTCTTGACGTTAATCTTGATCGTCTCCGCTATTTAGATGATGTGATGCCCGCCAATGTTATTACCTTGATGTCAAATTCTTATAATATCCGTGGTTTATTACCAAGAGCTGATTTGGTGATTGGAGCCGTACTCATTCCCGGAGCCAAAGCACCTAAATTGATTACTCGTGACATGCTCAAGCTGATGAAACCAGGTTCGGTGATTGTCGATGTTGCTATTGATCAGGGTGGATGTATTGAAACTTCTAAACCTACTACCCACCATAATCCAACCTACGTTGTGGATGGAGTAATTCACTATTGTGTGGCTAATATGCCTGGTGCTGTGCCAATGACCTCTACTATAGCCCTGACCAACGCTACCTTTCCTTATGCTCTCGAAATTGCTGACAAGGGTTACAAACGAGCCATTCAGGAAAATCCTGAAATTAAAGCTGGCGCTAATATTGTGCGTGGTAAAGTGGTTTACAAAGGGGTTGCCGATGCTTTTGGACTGGAGTATCTCCCGGTCGAAGAGGTGTTGCAGTAATCATTTAAAGTCTTAAAGTCCAAATTCCAGTTCACAATTTTATAAATTCCTGACACCATGCTACAACCCTTACAGAACATTAAAGCTCTAGCCATAGATTTAGATGGTACAACTTACCTCGGTAATGAGGCGTTTCCCTTTACCTTTAATTTTGTTGAAGGTTTGCAAGCTTATGGAATAAAGTATTTGTTTTTAACCAACAACTCTTCTAAGAGCAGCGAAGAGCATCGTCAAAAGCTTGAACGAATGGGAATTTCAGTCACACGCGACCAGATTTACACATCCCAAGATGCAACAATTGAATATTTGCGAAGTGTTACTACAGGCAGTAGTCTTTACCTGTTAGCTACCCCAGGAGTTGTTCGTGAATTTGAGGAAGCAGGTTATGAAACTGATTCTTCTACCCCCGAATTTGTGGTGTTAGCTTTTGATTTGTCGCTCACTTATGAGAAGTTGGATCGGGCTTGCTATTTTGTACGTAAGGGTGTACCCTTTATTGCTACCCACGAGGATGTTACCTGGATTGAGAGTGAAGATCATCGTTACCCTGATTGCGGTGCTTTGGCCGCGGCTATTACAACTGCAACCGGCCGAAAACCAAAATTTCTCGGTAAACCCAATCCAGAAATGGTACAGGGCTTTTTGAAGCGTCTGAATTTACACCCTGGTGAAGTGGCCATCATTGGCGACAAGCTTGAGACCGATATTCGGATGGGACAAATGAATGGTATTACTACTTTTTTGGTGTTGACCGGAGAAACTAAACCTGAAGATTTAAGCGTTTCTTCAATTCAGCCCGATTTTGTTTTGCAGCGCAATGTAGACGTCCTGAACTATTTAGTACCTCAAAAGTAATATCTTTCTGTGTCTAAGTGGCTATGTGGTAGGAAACGGTTGGCCCTACAACTTTTCTCGATTATGCATGATAAATGATTACTATGGGAGATGATCCAGATGTCCACTGTCGCCGGTCCCAAAGTAATAACACATTTCGTTCATTGTACGGCAACGCAATTATTACAAACGCATTATTCGCATTGCAAACGAATTGAACTGGATACGGGAATACATGATCGATAAAATTTTCAATCTCTAACTTTAACTTTTGGGCGTGGATTAAAGGGACTTCGGATGCTCGAAAAACGTGTGGGAGCCGTTTCAATTTGGTTTTTTAAAACTTTCCTGAAGTATGACAATGTTCTCCATTTTGTTTCCTCGCGGGTTGGTGGCGTTAGCAAAGCCCCTTATGCTTTTCTCAATTTGGGATTTCATGTGGGTGATGACCCACAAAATGTGCTCCAAAACCGCAAATTACTTGCTTCCACCCTGGGAATTCCATTAGATTGTTTTACTACTGCCAAACAGATACATGATGGGAATGTAAAAATTATCACTGAGCAGTTAAAAGGTTGCGTCTATAATGCGTTAGAGAATAGCTGGTATTTTAATCTTTGGGAGGCGAATAAAGCCCAACTTCTACAAATGGGAATCCCAGCGCAAAATATTGAAATGGCAGGGCTGTGTACCTATTGTAACTCTGACAAGTTTTTCTCGGCCAGACATCAACGAGGAAAGACAGGTAGATTTGGAGTGGGGATTATGCTAAAAGATGAGTAATGTGACCGTCAGCTCAAAGGTGACGGTCACAGTTCGTAGGCAACTCAAATCATTAATTTCTTTAACCTTTTCACACCAGAGCGACTTAGGGTTATTTGGTGCCCATCTTGCAAGTGTAATTTGTAGCGACTATTTGGCCACTGTTCAATCTCTCTTATTGCATCGATATTTACGATGTAGGAACGATGAACACGGATGAATCGATTGGGGTCTAATTTGGTTTCCAAATTGCTCAAAGATTGTAGCACCAAATAGTCTCCTCTGGCAGTGTGTAAATTAACGTAGTCTTCCATAGCTTCGATCCAATTGATCTCTTCTGTATTAAGAATGATGATTTTTCCCAACTGCTTTACCAGCATTCTATCCAGATATTTTTTTTCCGGATGTAAATTTTTCAGCAGATTTTCAATTTTTTCCTTTTCATATTGTAGGTGCTGAATGCTTTTTTTCACTCGCTCCAGCGCGATGTCAAATCGTTCTTGATCAAAGGGCTTTAAAAGATAATCCACAGCGTTCACTTCAAAAGCCTTCAGAGCATACTGATCGTAGGCTGTGGAAAAAATCACATAGGGAATTTCTTCCAGCATCTCTAACAATTCGAATCCGTTGATTTCGGGCATTTGCACATCAAGGAAAAGAAGGTCTGGATGATATTTTTCGATAGCCTCCAGAGCTTGGTGAGCATCCCGACATTCGGCCATTACTTCTACTTCCGGATGCGACTCCAGATATTCGCGAATGATTTTTCGTCCTAACTCTTCGTCGTCGATGATGAGTGCTTTAATCTTGTTCATTAGATTCCAATGGTAATGATAAGATGACCTCAAATTTGCCAGAGGGTGAATACCCGGTCTGCCAGTAATAGTTTTTTCCATAGAGCAAATTAAGTCGCTGGCGAATATTGGTCAGGCCGGTTCCATTTACTGATAGTGTAGGGTTCTGATCTGTGTTGATTTTTTCTACCTCGTTGGAAATTTTGCACCAAAATTGATCTCCCCGTCGTTTTAAAATCAATTGGATAGTTCCACCCCTGCGACTGTTGGCAATACCGTGTTTAACGGCGTTCTCTAAAAGTGGTTGGAGCACCATGGCCGGAAAGGGGGTCCCCAATAATTCAGGATCAACTTCTTCATGATAATTCATCTTGTCGCTAAAGCGTATCCGTTCGATTCCCAGATAGGTATGGGCAACATCCAGCTCCTCTTTTAGTGGTACCAAAAGCTTGTCGCGGTTTTCCAGAGACATTCGCAGCAATTCGGATAACCGGGCAATCATTTTTCGGGCTAATCTGGGATTCTGGGTTACCAGCGCATTGATGGAATTCAGCGAGTTGAACAGGAAATGGGGGTTGATCTGTGCCTTCAAGGCTTTGAGTTTTGCCTCGGCTGCCAGAGCTTTAAATTTCTCTTCGGTGGCCTCTTTCTCCTTCAACTCTCGATAAAACATAAAAGAATAGATCAAGCCGAAGAATATCAGAGCGATCACCAGAAAAATCCCCATATTGGTCCAGAAGACCGTGCTGGCGAAGAAGGAAAATCCGTAAACCTTGCTGAAGATGGACATGGGGATGAGGAACCCTAAAAGATCAGCGATCAGGAAGCAAGGGATCTCCAAGCACAATTTTCTTCCTCTGGGCAAATGTTCGATTCTGGGTATCAGGAAAATGTGGAGCAAGCTCATGAAAAACCAGATAGTATAAGAGATGCTGAAGGCTATGATAAAAGACCCCAGATAATGTTTATTCTGATATCCGAAAAAGAGGCCGAATCCTACGCCCAGGAGGGTGGAAATTCCCAGCCAGGTAAGCGCTTGTTTATGACCTTTGTGCATTTTTGGGCATTTCTCTTAAAATAGAAAAAATGATTTTTTCATTTGCACTTCGCATCTTAAGGCTTCTTTTTTAATTCTTTTAATCCTTTTAAAAAATTCCACAGAGGAACTCTTTCCATATACTTTTTGTAATCATCTCCAAATTTCTTTATATTGAATTCATCCTCTTTTTTAGATGCCATCCAAAAGCAGAAGATAGCTACTAAACCCAATATTGTCGAAGGAATTGATTGAATAATTAAGATTATCCCGATTGTAAACAAAGCGCTCCCTAAATAAAGGGGATGTCGCACGATTCGGAATACACCGCTCTCGATAAGCATGGTAGTATGCTCCCAGCCAGACCTTGGTTTTCCTTTATGTTTAAGGCTAATGAATGTAGAAATAACAAATGTAGTAGCGGGAACATAAAGAGCGCAGCCTATATAAACCAATGGGAGAATGTCACCGCTCTTCCATATCATCTGCCCCAATATAATTAGAGAAAACATAATACCTAATCCACAAGCCATATAGATCTCACAAACAATACGTTTCCGAATCACAGGAATTAGCCACCCAGAGACTATTGCGATCCAAATGACTGCACAGATTATATACGCCCACATTTCTGCTATGATCCTTTCTTCTGATACACTGCTTCATAATGTATCATAGTAAATGTTCCGTTACCACATCCTACTTCGAGGAAATTTTGATATTTTTTCACTTTCGCCAAATGAGTAATTTCTCAGCATGATGAATCACGTACTCGTTATGATGTGGCGTATTCATAAGCCATTTTTTAATTTTTCTCATCTTCATTTTTTACTTCCTTCGCCATTTTCTTTTCTAATTCCTTCATCAAAACAAATTTAACCCAGCCATAATTCGGATTTATCTCCAGAGCTTTTTCGAAGCTATCTTTGGCCTCAGCGAAGTTCTTACGCTCCATTTGAATCAAGCCCAGATAGGCATAGGCTTCTTCATGCCCCCAGGTGGGGAGGATGGGCTTTTCAGACTTAAATGTTTGAAAATATTCGATGGCCTTCTGGAGGTGTTTGAGAGCCTTTTCCTTGCCGCCACCCCACATCTTGGGCGTGTAGTAAGCGGATTCGCCGGCGATTAGGGAAACACGGGGATTCTCTGGTGCCAGCTCAAAAGCCCGCTGCTGCATGCGACCCGACTTGGGTCCCAACGTTATGCCGAGAAGGGGGCTGAGACCGATTTTTGTCCCATATAATGAGCTCAACAGGGCATAGCTTTCTCCAAAATCATCTTTTAGTTCGACTGATTTTTTTAGATGCTGAATTCCGTCGTTTACGAATTCTTTAGCTTTTTTCTTGTTCTTCTGGGAGAAATAGAAGTTGACGATTCCCCTATCAGCATAACCAATGTAGTAGTGAATCAACCATGGATAGGTTGGGTCGTTTAGTAATCGTTCGAAGAAGGCTCTCGCAGCAAGCATTTTTTGCCCATTCCAGGTATTCACTGCTTGTTGAATTTGCTCCTTGCCCTGGATGATTAATGAATCGATAGCAGGTAGGTTCTGAGCACGGCTTATTCCTGCATAAATGAAAATGAGTAAAAATAAAGCGAACGCTTTTTTCATCTTACCTCCTGAGTGATTGGTTATTCATCTTTGATTCTAGTACAAAAAGGTGTATTTAGAAAATATAAATGCTGAGAACCAGATATGGCTAAAACCGTTAAAGCGGTTAAAACATAATGTAACTTCTCATTAAGGGGCTGCATCAAAAGGCATTTTTTACCGCAAAGTTAGTCAACAAGTCGCAAACATCGCAAAGGAGTAATTATCTATTTAT
>MZGM01000079.1 GCA_002085035.1 Candidatus Zhuqueibacterota bacterium 4484_219 | reverse complement strand
CATGGCACGGGGTGGATTCGCTAATTTCCTAAAATTATTTGGCCAGATGAATCTGGTGAATGCCATGACCTCTGCTTGGTTTCTGGAGGGTACCGCAGTCAATTTGGAGACCAGTTGTACCACTGGCGGACGTGGACGCTCCACCTACCATCGTGGCAAATTATGGGCGCAACTGGCAGCCGGACGTCTGGGTAATCTGGTACGAGACGGAAATTTTCTCCCCAACTCCTTGCCTCGGGACAAACCCTACGTTACCGGCTACTTTTTTCTCAACTATCTCCGCCAAAAATATGGTGACGATATTATCATGCAGGTAAGCGACTACTATAGCAAATTTCCATTTTTGGGGCTTAACTGGGCATTTCGCCGTAAAACCGGCAAATGGGTAGGAACACTGTACAAAGATTTTTTGAAGAAAGAACGACAGCAAATGCAAGTCTATTTGGATTCGTTACCAGCGAATCCACAACCGTACATCTTTCGTACCAACGAACGTTTGGAGTTTTACGGTAAGCCTCTGTGGCTTGATAACCGCCGCATTCTGATTCATTGCACCAGTAATGAAGAATTTCCTACTCTTTACAGGATTGATTTGCAAACTGGCCGAAAACGCAGGGTTAAGCGTCTATCAGTGTTGCCCAGCCAGTGTAATGGTCTGGCCAACAATAAATTCTATTATTCCTGGGTCAGGCCCGATCCGCTTTATCCGAGTCAAATCGTTAGTGATATTTACGAGTTGAATTTGGATTCGGGGAAGGTTCGTCGGCTTACTCAAAATGCGCATCTTAAATCTCCATCACCTTCGCCAGATGGTAGACAAATTGTGGCTGTGCGAAATGAAAAGGGCTATAGTAATTTGGTTTTGCTTGATTTAGAGAGCAATCCCCCGAGGGTTTATCAGCTCACCCATTTTAAGCGGGCAAATACCCTGAACCCTTGTTGGTCACCAGATGGCGAAACTATTGCCTTTTGTCTTAATCAACAAGGTCAGCAGGCCCTGTACACAGTTAGCCGAAATGGCAGTAATTTGCAGAAGCGTTTGGTCTTGCCTCACCAGCTACAATTCAAAACCGGAATTCTGCTGCCGACTTTCACTCCAGATGGTCGCACAGTGATTTTCGTTTCCAATTTTCGCGGCATGGAGAATATTTTTGCTTTTGAACTTGAGACTAAAAATCTCTATCAACTGACCTTCGAGCCCTGGGGTGCTTATTCTCCAGCGATATCGCCAGATGGAGAAAAACTTGCCTTTACAGCAGAAGATGCCGATGGCCGTCACCTGGTGGTAATACCGATGAATCGTCAGCAGTGGAAGGCAGTGCCATTGCTCAAAATCAGGTTAGAAGAAAAATATTCCATCTTTACTAAAAAGGAAATCCCAACTTACTTCCGGTTGGATTCGCTGAGACCTGCTGAAAATTACAACGGGCTGCGCCAGCTTTTTCCACCGAAATGGTGGCTACCCATGGCTATTGCAGATGCGAGGGGAGGCGCCCTTGGGATTTTCAGCTTTCCAATGGATGCTCTCGGTAAGCATGCAGCCCAATTGATGGTAGTGTACAACCCTGAAACCGAGAAGCCTTATGGTAATCTGTTCTACCGCTACGCCGGAATTTTTCCTCATCCAAAAGTGCACCTCTATTCCTTACCTGTTAAAAGAACCTACTGGTCTGAGCCTGGTAGCTATTGGACTCGTTACAGTGGTGGAGAAATAGCATTGGACTTTCCTGTTTTGACCCGAGCCGACTTTACTGCTGTCCAATGGCGATTTCAAATTGGTTGGCAGACCTTTCGTATTGCTGGGGGAAAAGGCAAGTTCTCGGCAAGATGGTTTACAGGGCCAACTGTAACAGGTTCTTTCACCCGCGTAGCTGCTACTTATAAGGATTTCTGGTCTTCTCATTTGACCTATTTACATCTGAATTGGCAAAAAAGCATCGCCAGATGGGGTGCCGATTACAAAGCCAACTTCTGGAGTATTCACTTTCGGCAACATCTGCCAGTACCAATTCATCGTCATCACGTGTTGGGAATAAAAATTTCTGCCTTTCGTACCTGGGGTAATTATCAATTTCCCTTTGCTGGCTCAATTGCCACTGGCTATGGGTGGAACGATTTTGCAGCACCCAATATTCTTACTGGGTCAATCAGTTATCTTGCCCCATTGTGGTATGTGGAGTGGGGACGTGCTGGTTTGCCTTCTTTCCTGCTGCGCACGCTGGCAACGCGATTTTTTTACAGCCTTAGTACCAGTTTTCCGTATCGTTGGGACACAGAATGGATGCGTCGGGATGTTCACAGTTCAGCCGGCGGTGAGCTAATACTTAGCCTTGATCTTTTCGAATGGTTACCTTTAGGAGTTGGCTGGGGAGCAGCTTACCTCGTTCAGGAAAGGCAGTGGGTGTACTACCCCGTGGTCTATCTGAGAATGGGATTCTGACGTTTGAAATTTGGATTTTTCCTTCCAATTTGCATGCAGGTCACTCACAACCTACGTTACATCAAAAACTGTTTTCGATATTCTGCATCGAACAAGGCAACAAGAATTGTCAACACCAAGAACCCTGTACCCACAGCAACTTGGGATAAAGTGTAGCCTTCCTCGTCTTCTTCGGTTAGAATTTCGGCTACGTAAAACATGAGATAAGGTTGATGCTTTTCTAATTCCTTTATAAATAACTCATGCCGATCTACTTCCGGGTGTTTCTCCAGATGTTTTAGCAATTTTTGGTGAGTTTGTAAGGCATTTTCTATTTTAGCTATCGAGATTGTTGGCAACTTTGTAGGACTTAATCTGCGGAAGGTTTGCCACACAATATGGGTAACGTAGAGAATGATTTCTTTATCCAGTTGTTTTAAATTATCAATCATAGCCAGGACAAATGCTAAGAGGTTTGGTTGCTCTTTTTGGAAAGTTCTTTGTTCTTCAGCCATCTTTGCTGGCGTGAATTTTTCCATTAGCTGCAATGTTTCCTCGATAGCTTCCGATTGAATAACTTGATTCTGCATTTTGTTTTCCTACCTTTTTCTTTACTTATTTTTTTCTTTTGCTGCGCTCTTGGCAAAATAGTACATGAAAACGCACAGGCCGATAAAAAGAATAATGCTCAATATTTCGCCCACTGGTTTATGTGCAATACCAGTTTGTAGTCTTTCCCGAAAGATCAAGGATAAAAGGGCACTAATCACTCCCATAATAGCTCCGCCTGCAACAAATCCGGAGGCTATCAGAGTACCCTTGTCTTTCCGTGCCTTACTGACTTCAGGGTCTTTACTGCTTTTAATCACTAAATGGGAAATAATACCTCCAACTAATACTGGAGTATTAAGCTCGATAGGAAGGTACATCCCGAGAGCAAAAGCCAAAGGGGAAATACCAAGAAAATTGATGATAATAGCCATAAAGATACCTGCCACGTAGAGCAGCCAAGGCGCGCCTTTTCCCATTATGGCAGAAAGTACTGCTGCCATGGCGTTTGCCTGGGGTGCTGCAAGTGGATTGGGATGTTCTGGAGTCTGCACAAAGCCGTACACCTTACTTAGCAGCAAAATGACACCTCCGATTGCCAGAGCAGCTACCAGACTTCCCATCAGTTTAGAACGTTCCTGAGCTGCTGGAGTAGCACCTAACCAATACCCGATTTTCAGGTCGGTAATGAAACCACCGGACATGGACAGTGCGGTACACACGACACTACCAATAATAAGTGCCGAAACCATTCCTGCCGGTCCCCGCAGTCCCAATTGGATCAAAATAACACTGGCAAGGATGAGGGTCATCAATGTCATTCCGGAAACCGGGTTAACTCCTACAATGGCAATAGCTTGGGCTGCCACCGTACTGAAGAGAAAAGCGATAATGAAAACCACCAGAAGCGCAGCGATAGCCAGTGTCCAATTATCCACGATCATACCTCGAAAGAACAGCAAGGTAACCACGGCTGTAATAGCAATGGCAAGTACAATTGTCGGCATAGGCAGATCACGTTGGGTTCGCTCAGCTGAAATTGTAGAATCTCGAGCACCACCAAATATTTCTTTGATTCCGAGACTAAAGGCCTGTACAATGATCTTCGAATATTTGATAATACCGATGATGCCAGCGGCAGCAATTCCACCAATACCGATGTGTCGAACGTAATTGCTGAAGATTTGTTCAATGGTCATTTGTGAAATCGGAATGTTAGCAGGTGGGATGATTACCGGGAAGTGTTGACCAAAATACCAGATAGCAGGAATCAAAACCAGGAAAGAAACAAAACTACCGCAGGCGATAATCAAGGCATAACGTAGTCCTACAATGTAACCCAATCCCATAACGGCAGCGCCGGCATTGAGCTTAATCACTATTTTAAGCTTATCGGCAATCTGGGCAAACAATGGGATTACCCGAGTAGAAACTACTTCTCGCCAGAGGCCAAAGGTTGCAATGCAAAAATCGTAAATTCCTCCTAAAAGTGCTGCCTGGAGAAGAATTTTGGCCTGGCCAGCGCCAGCTTCTCCAGCAATCAACACCTCGGTAGTGGCGGTAGCCTCAGGGAAAGGGAGTAGGCCGTGTTGTTCAGCAACAAAGTATTTGCGCATTGGGATAAGGAAAAAAAGACCAAAACAAGCCCCTATGATTGCAGCAATAAAGATGTGTAGAAAATTTACATTGAGATTTAGAATGTAAAGCCCCGGGATGGTGAAAATTGTTCCTGCTACTATGAGACCTGAGGCTGCTCCAATCGATTGGATGATAACGTTTTCCAAAATAGAACTTTTGCGTTTGTAGAGATTGGCAATGCCTACAGCCAAGATAGCAATAGGGATTGCGGCCTCAAATACCTGGCCGATTTTGAGTCCCAGGTAGGCCGCGGCAGCAGTGAAAACGAATGACATTACTAAACCCCAGAAAACCGACCTGGTAGTAAATTCCGGCGGCTGTTCGGAGGGGGGCACATAGGGAATGTATTTTTCACCTTCTTTTAACGGGGTGTAGGCATTCGAAGGAAGTCCTGTTATTTGCCCAGCCATGTTTCCTCCCATTGGTTTGGTGATTGTCTCACTGCGAAGGTACGATGCATCAGTCTCACCGCATAATTCAATGTTGGATAACCTTGCAATCTATTGAGGAATGCTGTTAAAGAACGTTGGGAACAACATTGTCCCATTGCTCCGGTAATTTGATACTTGGTTAGTTGTCTGAAAAGTTACGTCCAATATATGAAACTCACGGTAATTTAGCAAGCAAAAATTGACCTTTGCGCTATTTTGCTTTAGTTTGATAGAAAAATAAATTAATCTTCCCACAGTTTGGCGATGTTCTGGGCAAATATAGGGTCAATAACGGCAATAACAACAACTTCTGTTTTACCTAAGAGGCTGCCGAGGGAGTTTTTTGTGCCGTAGTACACCCAGGGGATTTTTTGCTTTTCGCAAAGATATTTAATTTGACGCTGGGTATTTTCGGTGGCATCCTGAGCTATAATTATAAGTTTAGCTTTATTCCGGCTAACAGCTTGTTTCACTGCTTCACTACCTATGGCCAATTTACGTGCCTTGGCTGCAAATCCCAACAAACTTTCCAGTTTTGATTTTTGCAGTAGTGCCATCAATTCTGTTTCAATTTTAGCGTAATTTTCTGGAGAAACTTTTAGCCGAAAAGCACGATCCAGCCCCCTTCTTTTTTTCATTTCGAGCAGACATTCGCTCTTGAAACAGAGATAAGCGCCTCGCCCTGGTCGGCGCTGTTGGTAGTCCACTATTACACCTTCAGCTCCTGCCAGTACCAAACGAATCAATTCGTATTTAGACTTCCTCGTTCCGCAGCCTATGCAGGTTCGAACAGGAATGTGCATAAGTAAAATAAAATAATCAGGACAGTACTTTTATTTCAATCCCAGCTTGAATTGCACTGGCACCGAGCTTACTACATTGCCAGTGTAGCGATTACGAAAATCAATTTGACCAAAGATAACATATCCTGCCGGTGGCATGGTCAAGCTTTTGGAAAGTGTGTAATTCAATTTTGTCTTTGTAGCGGGGTAAAGGGTAAAGGAGCTGCTACCATTTTTGGTTACTGAAATGGAAATTTTGTCTTTTAAATAGTAAGATTCCGTCAGATCAAATTTCCATTTTTCTTTCAATTCGTAATTAGTATAGGCAGCGATTATTTTCAACGTGTATCGCCCCGGCTCAGGATTCCATAATGTCAAGGTTTTCTTGCCATAGGTCAAACCATCATTTATTACAACTGTTTCCGTAGCGTCCAAAATATTTGTAGCTATATCAGTGAACAAATTGAACGATTCTGCCGGCATGTGAATGTCAAAGACTACCTTTTCAATCTCCTTTCCTACTTTAAAAGAATATGTCCATATATCCGAACGTACCTGTTTATGGGTGTGTTTTTGATAGCCACAAACTGTGCCCCGCACAG
>MZGM01000006.1 GCA_002085035.1 Candidatus Zhuqueibacterota bacterium 4484_219 | reverse complement strand
AATCAACAATGTCTCTGAGCGTACCGCAGCGAGAGACCTTGCAGATATGATAAAGAAAGAGGTATTTGTAACTAATAATAAACGAGGTTGGGCATTGCGATATCTACTGAAACGATGAGTAATGATGGCACGATGATGGCACGATCAGATGATTAGACAGAATAGTTTCCTGATGAGCACAAATAACCCTCAATTGAACTCAGATCTATGCAATATGGGAGGGCATAAGCGTTGATCGAGCTAAAAAATCTTACCCGGAGCTTCAACGGCTTGGTGGCGGTGGATAATGTCTCACTGTTTATTCCTTCTGGGCAGATTTGTGGCTACTTGGGGCCTAACGGTGCTGGCAAAACTACCACCGTGAAAATGCTCACCGGCATGTTGAAACCCACTTCCGGCACAGCCTTGGTAGATGGATTCGATATTTTGCAGCAGCCCCTGGAGGTCAAAAAACGCATTGGCTATGTGCCGGAGTCTGGTGCTCTATATGAAAATTTGACTCCCTTGGAATACCTGCAACTGGTTGGCCGGCTCTATCATATGGACGAAAAGGTGCTGGAGGAAAAGATTGATGAATTTCTTCGACTTTTTAAACTCTGGGAACACAAAAATCAGCGTATGAAAACCTTCTCCAAGGGGATGAAACAGAAGATTGTCATCTCGGCAGCATTGGTTCACAATCCCTCAGTGATCTTTTTGGACGAACCCCTCAGTGGCCTGGACGCCAATACCGCCTTGCTTTTGAAAAACATCTTCCGGCGTTTGGCAGAACAGGGTAAAACTATCTTCTATTGTTCACATATTTTGGAGGTAGTGGAGAAAATCTGCGACCGTATTGTGATCATTGATCATGGCAAAATTGTTGCCGACGGCACCATCAACCAGTTGCGATTGCTAACCTCCCAGTCATCGCTGGAAGCCATCTTTAGTAAGGTAACCCATTCCGAAGATATGGCAGAAATTGCTGAGGCGTTCTCAAAAGTTGTTGGAACAATGTCGTAATGACCTTTTTAATAATTACAAATTGAGATGCCTAATAAACTTTGTCAACTGCTACAAATTGATTGTCTGCAATACCGCAGTTTACTGCAAATCAGCCTCAAACTGGATTTCCGCAGTGAGAGACTACGTGGTTATCGGGGCAGCGAAAAAAGCAAGAAGAGAGCTTTTTTGTTTACCATCGTGTTTTATCTGATAATCAGCCTGGTGATTTCATTAAGCACTTTTCAACACCTGGATGTAGGAAGTTACGCTTTTCTTATTCTATCGGTTTCAATGCTTTTCATGGCGATGGCGGTAGTTATCGAGTTTAATGATATTGTAGTGAATCCTCAGGATGCGGAGATTCTGGGTCCTCGCCCCGTCAGTTCACGTACCTATTTCTGGGTTAAGATGACTAATCTATTCTTCTACGTTATTGTAATGGGGGCGTCATTAAATCTAATTCCAGCAATTGTAGGAATATGGACCCAGAATTCAGGATATCATTTTGCCGCAATCTATTTTCTCGTCTCCTGTATTGCCAATCTGACCACTGCTGCTTTTGTTATTCTGCTTTATTCCTTTCTGGTGCGAATGATGAATTTCGAACGGTTCAAAGACATTTTGGCCTATGTACAAATAGTCTTTACCTTTTTGCTTTTTTTTGGCTATCAATTTCTTCCCCGGGTTATGCAACATCTTAATGGCTCGGTTACCTACACCAGCTTACAAGCTCCCTGGAACTATTTTGTTCCATCAATGTGGTATGCCAGTATTATCATGGCGGTTTTTGGAAATATTAGTACTCACGTGGTGTGCCTTGCGGGTTTGGGAGTAGTGTTCACTGTAGTTCTGTTTGCCCATTCATCAGGAAAGATTTCATTAGAATATGCTGATATGTTGAATAAGCTCACTACTGCTACAGTATCCCAAGTTGAGAGCTTACCCCGGGGGGCATCTCTGAAAAATAGCCTAGTAAAAAGATTGCTAAATAAAATCGTTCCAGACCCAGTAGAATGTGCCGGTTACGAGCTGGTATCAAAATATTTACATCGGGATCGTTCTCTCAAAATGCGCATCTACCCTTCCTTCGCTTTCCCTTTTGCTATGATCGCACTTTTCATCTATGATGGTCGTTTCACCGACCCTTTTGCTCCCGGAGCCGGATTTGATACCTTTTTCCCCCTGATTTTCTTCGTCTACGTTGCTATGTTTTTCCACTTTCTGCTGCCAACATCTGACGATTGGCAAGCTGCCTGGTTGTATTGGGTAGTACCAGTGGACTCAATTAGCAAAATCTACTGGGGAGCAATCAAAGCTGTAATCTTACAATATGTGCTTCCTTACTTTCTTGCAGCAGGGATTTTGCTTTCCACCCAGATGCCAGTGACTCATGCAGCAGCGGTTACTGTATTCAATTTTTGTTTCTTTTTAGCTTATTACGCTTTTCTGTCGTTATTCAACACTGATTTACCGTTATCAAAGAAATATGAACGCGGACAGTCGAATTTCCGCTTCACTTTGATGGTAATTATTTTCCCATTGTTTGTAATTGGCATTGGCTTGGAATACCTGATTTTCAGACATTCCTCCTTGTTGGTTTTTGCGATTGGGGGGTTGTTGTTTTTGTCAATTATTTTTTGGCGCATAAGCGGCGTACGGTTGGCAAAACGATTCAGTACACAAGAGTATCTAACGTGAACTGGTATGGAGAATTGTCTGAATAATAGGACTAATTGAGAGGATTTATGGCAACAATTTTTTCAATTCGCAGCCGCGATAAACTTGAAGAGATTGAAGAACAAATTTTGGCAGCTTATGCTACCAAGAGTGCTGGTGCAAATGCTTCCCGGTTGCATGTTGAGGATGAGCCTCTGTACCGCACTAATTTTCAGCGAGATCGAGACCGCATTATCCACTCACGTGCCTTTCGCCGCCTCAAACACAAGCGTCAGATTTTTTTGATTACCACCGGCGACCACTATCGCACTCGTCTTACCCATACCCTTGAGGTTTCACAGTTGTCCCGTACTATTGCCAAAGCGTTAGGTCTGAACGAAGACTTGACGGAGGCTATTGCCCTGGGGCATGATCTTGGACATACCCCTTTTGGCCATATTGGTGAGGTAATATTGCACCAGATATTACAAGGTGAAGATCTGCTTGATCAACGCATACCTAAGCTAAATTTAGGTGGATTCAAACACAACTACCAAAGTGTGCGAGTAGTAGATCGATTGGAAAAAAAATATGATTTTGATGGACTTAATCTTACCGCTGCGGTACGAGAGGGAATTCTTAAACATACTCGTATTGATAACTCTCAAATCAGTTATCCACAGTGGGACGGAAGATTGCTATTGATGAATTTACCGAATGCCAGTACCCTCGAAGGTCAAGTGGTGGCTGTCTGTGATGAAATTGCTCAGCGGACACACGATTTGGAAGATGGACTCCGAGCTGGTTCGGTAACAGTGGAGCAAATTCGGGCTCTTCCCATTATCCAGTATGTAGAAGAGAAAACAAATATCGTTCGTTCCCAGTTGAAAGACGATTTTTTTTACATAAATCTTATCATCAAAAGGCTTATTCACGTACTGGTAACAGACGTGATTGAATCCACATTGAGCAATGTAGAACAATTTTACCGTCTCAATCAACGCTATGCTCCCTTCGATACGTTAATTGTGACCTTCAGTCAGCAACTGAATCCCTTACAGAAAGAATTGGATGATTTTATCTGGAAAGGCGTGATTCATCGTCCAGGTATTCGCTGGGCAGACGAGATGGCCAGTTACGTGATTCGCAGTCTCTTTCAGGCCTATTTAGAAAGGCCTCAAGAAATGCGAAGTTATTCAGCTTATAAATATTTTTCTCAACATCCCCCAAGCAAATCATCTTCTAACTCCAATCAGTTGCAGTTTGAATTTTATCGCTCTGAAAAATGGGACTATTTACGTCTAATTGCTGATTACATTGCTGGAATGACCGACAGTTTCGCTATGCGAGAATTCGAGCGACTGGTAGAAAAATAGCCTTTCTGAGGTTAATAAAATTGCTGTTGGCAATAAACAGCTTGATTTTAATGATCTTAATGAGCTTATTCGGGTCATTCTCTCATAGAGACAAATTCAGATCTTGTCGATGCAGGATAAAACTTCTTTCTAAAGTGCACTTCAAAACAGTGCACTTTTTTGTTATTGGTGTTTTTATCTAAAAGTTAATAGAGTCCTGCAAAATAGACAATTTACATCTTAAATGAATGGTAGAATGGTAGCCGCGGCCTTTAGTTGCGTAAGATATTGCAAATATAGAAATTACAACTCACAGACTGAAGCTTGCATCTACTAGTTTTTGCATTTTGCAGAAGCCTTTAAAATCAAAACAGAGGAGGAAGAGTGTTTTGCAGACGAAATTGAAGATTTTAATACAACTTCAGCAGGTTGACAGTCGGTTGAAAGAATTGGAGGAACTAAAAGGTGATTTACCTGGAAAGGTAGAAAGTGTACGTCGAGAATTAGAGCAATTAAATGCTACTTTGCAAGAAAAGGAGGAAGCACTTGCAACAGCCAAGAAAAGCTAAAAAAATTCCAGGATCAATTGTACAGTGTCAAAACCAACAGAGAATACGATGCAATAACTGTTGAAATCGAGACAGTAAAATCACAAATTGACCAGTGTGAACTCCGACAATTGGAGCTCGATGAATTGATTGAGAATCTGAAACAGGAGATTAAACAGGTTGAGACTGAAGTAAACGATTTGAAAATGAATTTAGCGGAGTTGGAAAAGGAATTACAAGAAAAGATGGCTGTTACCGAGACAGAAACGCACGAGTTGGAAGTAGAGCGGCATCGACTGATTAGTCAGATTGAAAAACCTATGTATGCAACTTACGAAAGAATTCGCAAGGCTAAAAACGGACTTGCAGTTGTTCCGATAATTCGAGGAGCGTGCGGAGGGTGCTATCAAACAATACCACCCCAACGAATTCTGGAGCTCCGTCAGTGGAAACGTTTGATTGTGTGTGAAGTCTGTGGCCGCATTTTAGTGTGGGATGAAACTTTAGATCGGCAAGAAACTTCCGACCAAAAGAGGACTAAATAATGGGTACAGAAACAGGGCGTCAGTTAGGATTAACTTTAACTGCTATTATCGACGGTGCTTCTAGAGCCGTTCAACCTACTTTGTCAAGTAGCGATGGTCGAAGTAGCAAAGCTGGTATTGGGGTGATTATTAAGGATGAAAATGGCCGCGATGTTCAACGTTTCCATCGTTATATTGGAGAGGCCACCAATAACGTTGCTGAATATCAAGCTCTAATAGCCTGTTTAGAAAGTCTACGTGATTTTTCAGTAAAGTGTCTGAAGGTTTATTCTGATAGTGAATTGTTAGTTAACCAAATGCAAGGAGTCTACCGCGTCAAAAACGATCGACTTCGGGAACTTTTTCAACGGGCCTGGAAGTTAATCCAAGAAGGAGGTTATGAGTTTCATATCGAGCATGTGAAGCGCGAGTTTACCAAGGAAGCGGATCAGTTAGCAAATCAGGCGATCAATTTGCACGAAGCTTTGGAGATGCAAACCTGAGGATACAGTGAAATCAAGGGCTTGTGTATAGATTAAGGGGGGGCTCATTCAAAGTAGACCAGGCGGTCGCTCCTTTCCCTGTTGGTAAGGCTTAGGCCGAACTAACCAACATAGTGGAAAGGGGAGGAAAGTCCGAACTCCACAGGGCAGGGTGGTCCGTAACACGGACTCCGAGCGATCGGAGGAAAGTGCCACAGAAAACACACAGCCAATCCGCTTCTGATGGGATAACCTGTCAGAAGGTCATGGAGGCAACGGTGAAAAGGTGGTTCCCGTTAACTGCGGGAAAAAGTAAGAGACCACCGCTCCGAGGGTGACCTCGGAGGCAGGGTAAACCCCACCCGGAGCAAGACCAAGTAGTTTCGCCTCCAGGGAGGACTGGAATAAGGTGGCCCGCCAAAATCTCGATTTGCTTCGAGAGGCGAAACGGGTAGGTCGCTTGAGCCTGTTGGCAACAACAGGCCCAGATAAATGGCCGCCTCGTTCCATTTGAATCTGGTTGACCAGAAAGAATGGAATCAGACAGAATTCGGCTTATCGGTCTACTTTGATGAGCCCCTCTTGTTTTAACTAACTTTTGACTTTCATTAATCATGGCAAACACAAAATTGGAAACACATTGGTTGCCACCTAAGGTAGATCCTCAACAAGTAAAAAATCTAGCCGAACAACTGCGAGTTCCCCCCATAATTGGCCAAATTTTACTTAACCGAGGAATTAATTCTTTTGACAAAGCCAAAGAGTTCTTTCGTCCCAACTTACAATATCTCCACGATCCCTTCCTGATGATGGATATGGAAAAAGCGGTGGAACGACTGGCTGTTGCCATCAAACAGAAGCAGCGTATTGTAATCTATGGTGATTACGATGTAGATGGCACAACTGCCATTTCTATGCTTTATTTGTTTTTGAAACAGATGGGGGCGCCCCCCCGATTTTACATTCCCGATCGCCTTCGGGATGGTTATGGACTTTCTGAAAATGGTATTCGAGAGATTTTTAGTTGGGGTACTGACCTGATATTAACTACCGATTGTGGCATTACCGGGGTGAAAGAGGTAGCTCTGGCCAACAAACTGGGGATGGAGGTAATTATTAGTGATCACCATGAGCCTGGCGAAAAATTACCGCCAGCGCTCGCTGTTTTAAACCCTAAGCGGGAGGATTGTTCCTATCCTTTTAAAGAGTTAGCAGGAGTGGGAGTTGCATTTAAGTTAATTCAAGGCTTGGTCGATAAATTCAACTTGAGTAAGGATTACCTGGAACAATGTTTAGATTTAGTAGCCCTTGGTAGCGCTGCTGATATTGTACCTTTGACTGGTGAAAATCGTATTTTGGTCAAGCTTGGGTTAGAAACCCTCCGGTGCACAGAGAAGTTGGGACTTCGGGCTTTAATTAAAAGTTCAGGTTTGTTAGGTCGGTCTATTGGCACGGGACAAGTAGTATTTATTTTGGCTCCTCGGATTAACGCCGTGGGTCGCATGGGCAGTGCTGCTCGGGCGGTACATCTGTTGGTTGCTGATTCAGAACGTCGGGCTGATAATATCGCTAAGATTTTAGAAACTGAAAATCGTAATCGCCGAAATCTGGATGAAGAGATTTACAAAGAAGCTGTTGAGATTATGGAAAGGCAGTTTGATCCTGAGCGTGATTGGAGCATTGTTCTTCACAAAGAAGGATGGCATCCGGGAGTAGTGGGTATTGTTGCTTCGCGCCTTGTGGAACGATACTATCGCCCCACGGTGATGATTGCTCTTGGAGACGAATTGGATATGTTAAATACCCAAGCTGAATCGCAAGGTGGTAAAATAGGTAAGGGGTCTGCGCGCAGCATCCCCGGGTTTGATATCTATTCTGCGTTGAAAGCCTGTCAAAACTATCTGATAAGTTTTGGAGGTCATAAATTTGCCGCTGGCCTCAGCATCCAGAAGGAAATGATCCCTGCATTCCGAAATGCTTTTAACCAAGTAGCTCGACAAATGATGACTTCTGAACACCTAATCCCCAAAATATGCTTTGATGGAGTGTTAAAATTAAACGAAATCGATGCTAAGTTTATCCGTCTGTTGAAGCTTTTTGCTCCTCACGGCCCTCAGAATATGCGCCCGGTATTCCTTTCTACTAACTTGGAGGTTGTGGGAACACCTCAGATAGTAGGAAACAATCATCTAAAATTCAAAGTGCGCCAGAGAGGGGCACAAAATCGAATAGTGATTGATGCCATAGGGTTCAACTTAGGAGATTTGATTTATCGTATTTCCCCAGGAGAAGCCAATTTGGATATGATTTACGTGATTGAAGAAAATGAATTTCAAGGGGAACGTAGTCTGCAATTACGGGTAAAAGATTTGCGTTAACCCTGGAGTCTTGTTAATCATTTTAAGTGAAGGGAAAAAATCATGAGAAAATTATTAATTTGCGTTTTATTGGTTGGGGCGCTTGGGTACGTGGGGAGTTGCTCGAAGAAAAAATCTAATGACAAA
The DNA here is from genome assembly GCA_002085035.1 of Candidatus Zhuqueibacterota bacterium 4484_219. Classification (GTDB taxonomy): domain Bacteria; phylum Zhuqueibacterota; class JdFR-76; order JdFR-76; family 4484-219; genus 4484-219. The sequence goes on along the minus strand of MZGM01000006.1, from coordinate 12,741 downwards.
GCCACAGTTGCCCCCTCAGAAGGTATTACAATAATAGCAAAGGTAAATGGCGAGCCGGTTTTTGCCTCTGAAGTAGAGAGAATGGTAGAGAAAATGTTTCAGCAGGCGCGGTTTAAGTTTCGTGGTCAGCTTTCCGCTAAAGATTCTGCAGCAATACGTCAAAATGCTTTCGACTGGTCGATTGCTCAGAAGTTGCTAGAACAGGAGGCTACTCGTCAGCATATCGAAGTCTCTGATGTGGAAATACAGCAGGTTCTTGCTCGATTACGTCAGCAGTTTGCCTCTGATCAAGAATTTGAAGATGCATTGGCTCAAGATAATTCAAGTGTGGAAAAACTACGTCAGAATATCAAATTAGACCTGCAACTGCAAAAGCTTTTGACAACAGAGGTCAAAAAACGAATTACACCAGTTTCACAACAGGAAGCACTGGAGTACTACAAAGCTAATTTGCAATATTTCAAGGAACCAGAGAAGGTACATGTGCGACATATTTTCTTTAAAGTTGACAAGAATGCTACCCCTACCAAAAGAACCAAGGTGCGTAAAAAGGCTGAACAAGTATTACAATTAGCCAGATCCGGAGAGGATTTCGCTGAATTGGCTCAAAAGTATTCTGAGGATCCCTCCGCCAGTAATGGTGGAGATTTAGGGTTTTTTGCTCGGGGTGACATGGTTAAACCTTTCGACGAGACTGTTTTTCAACTTGAGGTTGGGGAGATAAGCGACCTGGTGGAAACATCGCACGGGTATCACATTATCAAGTTGGAAGAGAAGAAAAAGGCCGGTACACAGTCATTTCAACAAGTTGCCGAAAGTATTAAAAATTATCTTTTGCAGCAAAAACAGGCTAAAGCAGCAGGGAATTACATCGAACAGTTGAAAGAACAAGCTAACATAGAATATTTGCCGGAGAGTAGGATTTTTACCCAGGGTACTGAAATATTGCCTGCCAAACCGTAAGGAGGTCTCCTACACCCTTTTCAATCCAGAACAGCTGATATTCATCTGTTTTGCCAACTGATTCATGCCATCGAAAGCAGCGTTTAATTTCCTCCGATAGCGAAGTTAGGTGAGGGACCCAATTAGCTTTTTTGCATTGCTTCGGTTTCTTTGCCAAGCTCTTTTTGTGTCTCACAACCTCCGTGTTTAATTTTCCTCAGGTGGCAATTTGGTAATAATTAAGACTTGATTCCCAATCCTAATCTTACTATATTTTTCAAAAGCTTTGGGGAAAGAGAGATGTCTACTTCTACTCCGCTTATGGAACAATATTGGAAGATCAAGAATCAGCACCAGGATGCTATTCTTTTCTTTCGGATGGGCGATTTTTTCGAGTTATTCTATGACGATGCTAAGATTGCCTCCAAAGTGCTGGGGATTACTTTAACCAGCCGGGGGCACGGTACAGTTGGTGATGTACCGCTGGCGGGGTTCCCTCATCATGCCCTGGATGGCTATTTGGCCAAGATGATCAAAGCGGGGTACAAAGTAGCTATCTGCGAGCAGGTGGAAGATCCTAAGAAGGCTAAGAAATTAGTTAAACGCGAGATTGTCGAAGTCGTTACCCCGGGTACTGTTCTAACTGACGACTTATTAGAGAGTAAGCGCAATAATTACCTGGTAGCTATTTATTTGAAAGCCGAAATATGTGGATTTTCCCGTGTTGACCTTTCTACTGGCGAATTTGAAGCGACAGAATTTCCTAAAGAAGATTTACAGGATCAATTGCTTAACTCGTTTCCCTCGGAAGTGTTGGTGTCAGAAACCCAGGCAAGTTTTGTACAATCGCATGTGCGTAACTTAGTGAATTTTACACTCACAAAACGAGATGATTGGCTTTTTTCTCGCGATTACGCCTATGAACTCCTGACGGAACATTTTAAGGTTGTCTCGCTAAAGGGATTTGGTTGCGAAGATCTCGATGCCGGACTTCGGGCAGCCGGGGCTATTCTCCATTACCTTAAGGAAAACAAAAAATCAGATTTAGCCCATATTCGTAGCTTATCCCGATTTTATCCTAATCAATTTATGGTACTTGACCCTGCTACTTTGCGCAATCTGGAAATTTTTTCCTCATTAGCTAATGGAGGCAAAGAAGGGAGTCTGATTACTATCATTGACCAAACAGTTACTCCTATAGGCGGGCGGTTGCTACGACATTGGATTCAAAATCCCTTGCGAGATGCCCAGAAGATTAAGGCGCGTCTGGATGCCGTTGAAGAGTTCGTGGCTGACGAAAATTTGCGCCAGCAAATCCGAACAGTGCTGAAAAAATTTGGCGATTTAGAGCGGTTGATCTCCAGGATTTGTACTCGTCGTGCTAATGCTCGCGATCTGCTAACTCTGGGAAAATCCATAGCTCTAATCCCTGAAATCAAAAGTCTCATCTCCAAATCTGAAATTCCTCTGTTGAGCGAAATCAATGGTGCTTTCTTAGATTTAGAAGAGGTAGCGCAACGTATTGAGCAGGCTATCGTCGATGATCCCCCATTGGCAATTACTGAAGGCGGAATCATCAAAGAAGGTTACAATGCAGCATTAGATGAGCTCCGCCAGATAGCTTTTTCTGGTAAAAATTGGATCGCTAATCTTCAAGCTGTTGAGAGGGAGCGTACCGGCATCCCCTCGCTCAAGGTCGGCTACAACAAAGTTTTTGGCTATTACATCGAGGTTACCAAACCCCATCTTGCTAAAGTGCCACAAGACTTTATTCGTAAACAGACACTGGTTAATGCCGAACGATTCATTACTCCAGAGCTAAAAGAATATGAGGAGAAAATTCTTGGGGCTGAAGAAAAAATGGCTTCTCTGGAGTATGAGTTGTTCGATGAGGTTCGGCAGTTTGTTGTTAGCCATGCCGAGGCAATTCAAAAAAACGCTCACCTTATTGCTCAACTGGATATTTTTGCTGCATTGGCTGAAGTGGCTGTAACTAATAATTACCATAAACCCGAGGTAAGTGACTCGGATCGAATCGTTATCGAAGAGGGACGTCATCCAGTTGTGGAGAAATTGTTACCACTTGGTGAGTCGTTTGTGCCAAATGACACAACCCTGGATAATCAACAGAATCAAATTATGGTTATTACTGGCCCTAATATGGCTGGCAAATCTACCTATATTCGTCAGGTGGGGCTGATTGTACTTTTGGCTCAGATGGGCAGTTTTGTACCCGCTCGAAGTGCTAAAATCGGAATAGTAGATCGTATTTTTACCAGAGTAGGTGCGTCGGACAATCTGGCGGGTGGGGAAAGTACCTTTTTGGTGGAAATGAACGAAATGGCTAATATTTTGAATAACGCTTCGTCTAATAGCCTGATTTTACTTGATGAGATCGGACGCGGCACCAGCACCTTCGATGGCCTTTCTATTGCCTGGGCGGTGGTAGAGTTTTTACACAACAATCATCGAGTAGCTGCTAAAACCCTATTTGCTACCCATTACCATGAGTTAACCGAATTGGAGCTTGTTCTGCCAAGAGTGAAAAATTACAATGTGGCTATTAAAGAATGGGGTGACAGGATTGTGTTCCTGCGCAAGGTTACTCGGGGAGGATGCGATCATAGCTACGGCATTCAAGTAGCTCGTTTGGCTGGACTCCCGAACGAAGTAATTGAACGTGCCAAAGAGGTATTGGCCAATCTTGAATCAGAAGCCCTCACCCCTTCCCGTGTTCCTAAACTGGCATTGCATCGGAAACGCAAGAAAAGGGTACCTGTACGGCAACTGGACTTCTTTGCAAAGCAGGAAGCACGTCTTGCTGAAGAATTGCAGAAACTTGATATCAATAACCTTACCCCATTACAGGCTTTGACCAAAATCAATGAACTGAAAAAGCTTTTAGATGGTAAAGACCGAACCCAGTGATGATTTTGTTGATTAGGCAATTGAAACTTTTTGCTATTGAGGCTCTTCATGAAACGCAATAGATATCTTCTGCTTTACTTTTTTCTATTTCTCGCTGTAGTAGCATCATCTGTCCAGGCAGGGTCTTTTGTGATTGCTAAATATGGTGGTGATTTCTTGGCCATTGGTGTGGGGGCCAGAGCGCTGGGTATGGGAGCAGCTTATGTGGCCGTGGGCCAGGATGGCATCGCTGCCTACTGGAATCCTGCAGGACTGACGCAGTTGAATTACCCTCAAATAAATGCTATGCATTCCGAACGTTTTGCTGGGGTTGTCAAATATGACTATCTCGGTATTTATTTACCTTATGGCCCAACTTCTACCGTGGGAATTAGCTTTATTCGCCTGGGTGTAGATGATATTCCGATTACTGCTTTGAATAATCCAGATGTTCCATTAGGAGCGGAATATGAAGATGAATATGGTAATAAACTACGTAACACCCCCTACATTACTCGCTGGGTAAACGATGCAGAGTACGCTGGATTCTTTAGCTATGGTTACAGGTTTTGTCCAAAGTGGATGATAGGTGCCAATGTCAAGCTCATTTGGAAAACTGTTGGCGACAATTCTGCCTGGGGACTGGGTTTCGATGCGGGAATGTTGTACAATCCTATCAACAACTTGCAATTGGGAGTGAATATCCAGGATTTTACCACAACTTTAGTGGCCTGGGATACAGGGCGCAATGAACTTATTATTCCGAACTTAAAATGGGGTGGAGCGTATTCGCTTCGTTTCTCTAACTTTGGGGTAATAGTAGCCGCTGATTTCGATACTCGCTTCGAAAAACGTAAGTTTGCTGCTCAAAAATGGCTTGGCCCAATAAGTGTGGATTTTCATTATGGTGCTGAGCTGAATTACAAGAAGATCATTTATGGACGCATTGGTTCTGATGTGGGTAATTTTACCCTGGGAGCTGGCATACAACTGCCTAAGCTGAAAGGTGATTTGGCTTTTCTACCTCGTAACGATTTGGGAAATACCTGGCGACTTTCTTTGACGTTGACTATTGAAGAAGAGAAATTCAAACGATAGAGTGATTGTTTTATTTTTGTTTTTTGTAAAAAGATTTGACTATCAGGATTTTTTTTTGTATAATATTACTCAAGGTAAATAAAAGAATTACAGATTAGTTCACAATACTAAAGCCTCGGATGGTTCTATGGTAGTAAGCATGACCGGTTTTGGAAGAGGGGAAGCGGTTCAGGATAATATTCATGCAGTAGTGGAAATACGTTCAGTAAATAATCGTTTCTTGGAAGTTGTGTCTCGGTTACCTCGTTCTTTAAGTGGATATGAATTAGAGTTGAAGGAATTCGTGCGTCAACGGGTCAGTAGGGGACGCGTAAATGTAGCAGTGACATTAAAGTCGCCAGAACCAGGCTGTCTTGGTATTAAACTTGATTTAGAAACAGCCAGACTCTATTTGCAGCTATTACAAAAGTTGCGTGATTCGTTGCAGTTGGAAGACTCCATTAAGTTAGAGCATATTTTAGGATTCTCTGAGGTTTTTACTAGTGAAGAAAGCGATGATTTAGCCGAAAAATCCTGGGCATGTGTGAAAATAGCGTTGGAAAAAGCTTTCGAAGAATTTCTACAAATGAAAAAAGATGAAGGTATCTCTCTGGCGAACGATATTACAGCCAGGATCAATAAGTTGAATCGCTATGTGGATGAGATAGAGGAAATTTCTAAAGAACATGTGAAGAAAGAATTTAGCTTACTTAAGCAGCGTGTAGAGGAGATTCTTACTACTTCCCCAGTCGATGCCGAGCGATTGAGATTAGAAATAGCAATTTTGGCTGATCGTTTGGATGTGACCGAAGAATGTGTACGAGTGCGTAGTCATACTCGCCTGTTTACAGAATTGATGGCATCCCCTCAGTTAGTAGGGCGAAGATTGAATTTTTTGCTTCAAGAGATGAATCGGGAAGCTAATACCATGGGAGCTAAATCCAATAATGCAGACATTTCTCATCGGGTAGTATTCATGAAAGAAGAAATTGAAAAAATTCGGGAACAGGTGCAAAATATTGAGTAACATTTTAAATAGGAGGGAGAAAAATTGGATTATCCAATGTTAAGCATTGGTTACAAGAATGTTATTGCCAAAAATCGCATCATAGCTATTATTTCTCCTAATTCTCGACCGGTAAAAATGATGATCCAAAGCGCAAGAGAAAATGGTAAGCTTATTGACGCTACATTAGGCAAAAAGACCAAATCGGTAATTGTTACTGATAGTGATCATGTAATTCTTTCTACTAATTCTACTGAAACGTTGACCCAACGGATTGGAACTTGTAATTGATGACAGAGGTTGCAATTGCAGCGTGGACTATTGGTAGTTATCTCTTCACCTTCTGGAGGAGGGAAAACTACTGTAATTCAAGAACTTCGTCGAAGATGTCCGGAGTTAAAATATTCGATTTCAGCTACTACTCGTCCGCCACGTAAGGGAGAAAAAAACGGGCGCGACTATTTTTTCCTGACCGAAGCTGAGTTTCGAAACAAAATTGCTGCTGGCGAGTTTATTGAATGGGCTGAAGTTCATGGCTATCTCTATGGTACGACCAGACAGTACCTGGAACCTTTATTACAGCAGGGAGAAACAATAGTGCTCGATATTGACGTGATAGGTGGGCTTAATATTAAAAAACTTTATCCTCAAGATTCATTGTTGGTTTTTCTGAAACCTCCGTCTGTAAAAGAACTGTTTACTCGGTTATGGAAAAGAGGTACCGAAGCCACCACAGAAATTGTGAAGCGCTTCAGTCGTGTACCTTGGGAAATCGCAAAAGCAAAAGAATATGATGTCGTAATTGTCAATAAAGATTTAACTAAAACAGTGAACAAGATTATTGAAGTAATTCAGAATTATAAGAAACATGGAGGAAGGTGATATTATGGTAAGTACCCTATCCCTTGATGAAGTGGAAAAATACAAATTCAATATTTATGAGTTGGTAGTAGCTGTGGCTAAGCGGGCGCGTCAAATTAACCAGGAACGGCGAGCAAAAATTGAAATGGATTTCGGCTCTGAAGAGGATTTTACTGATGAAACCGCTGAGGAAACTGAAATCAAAATTGAAGGATATGGGTACGAGAGGAGAATCAAACCCACCCGCCAGGCCATTGAGGAATTGCTTAGCGGGCAGTTGATCGTGAAATATCCGGATAAAGATGATGATAGCCAGAAATAATTATGATCTTACAGTGAAGTGAGTATGGGACTATTCAGTAATAAAAAATTACTCGTCGGAGTGACAGGCGGTATTGCTGCTTACAAAACTTGTGAGCTGGTGCGAGAATTACGTAAGGAGGAAGCTGAAGTTCAGATAGTAATGACCAAAGCAGCCCAGAAGTTTGTGGCTCCGCTAACCTTCGAAACTCTATCGGACAGAGAAGTGCTGGTGGAGATGTTTCCTCAAAGCAAATCAGTAGCTACTCGTCATGTGGATGTTGCCCAATGGGCTGACTGTTTTGTGGTCTGTCCTGCTACTGCCAATATTTTAGGTAAGGTAGCTGCTGGTATTGCTGATGACCTGCTCTCTACGATGATTATGGTTGCAGGTGGAGAGAAAACAATATTTTGTCCAGCGATGAATTCGAACATGTACGCCAACCCAATCGTACAACGCAATATTGAGACCTTGCAACGGTTGGGCTATTCTTTTGTGTCACCAGAATGGGGGGAACTGGCGTGCCATGCTGAGGGTTTAGGGCGTTTGGCCAGTCTTGAGCGCATCCTGGGCAAGATTAAACACCAGCTATTGGGCAGCGAAGAGTTAAAAGGGGTACGGGTGTTAGTAACTGCTGGCCCTACTCAAGAACCAATAGACCCAGTGCGATTTATTACTAATGCGTCTTCTGGTAAGATGGGGTTCGCATTAGCAGAAGCAGCTGCTATTAGAGGTGCAGAAGTTACCCTGATTAGTGGACCAACGAACTTGCGTCCCAGTGAGGATATTCACTTTCGAGAAGTACGCACCACCGAGCAGATGTATGAGGCTGTGCATGAAGTGTATCCGAATACCGATGTAGTAATTATGGCTGCAGCAGTTTCGGATTATCGTCCCTCAGTTTACAGTGAACACAAATTGAAAAAAAGTGATAATTCTATTGTTCTGACACTGGAAAAAAACCCTGACATTTTAGCTTCACTGGGTAAGAACAAAAATGGACGGATTCTGGTGGGGTTTGCAGTCGAGACGACAGATGAACTGAAACACGGGAAGCAAAAACTTAAGGCAAAAAATCTGGATTTGATCGTCGTCAACAATCCCAAACAGCGAGGTGCAGGATTTGCTACGGATACCAACGTTGTGACAATTATTGATCGTCAACAACACGTTGAAAGTTTACCAAAGCTCAGTAAGCCTGAGGTCGCACAACATATTTTGAACCGAATTGTGGAGTTAATTTTCGAAGCGAAGAGCAAGAAATGACTGAAGGAGCTGCTATTAATATCTCTCCTGTTCTGATAAATTTGTTGATTCGTTATTTGAATCAGCAAAAGGAGCTTTATGGGAATGAATACTTTTTGGAAAAGTCGGTTGCAGAGCAATTGGTTGGCATTTTGAGCCCTTCTCCACAGACATTGGAAGAACTTTACCAGGAGATGAAGAATTGCCAGCGGTGTGAGTTGAGTCGTAGTCGTACTCATCTTGTTTTTGGTGCCGGTAACCCGCATGCAAAATTGATGTTAATCGGTGAGGCTCCGGGACAGGAGGAAGATCTGCGCGGCGAGCCGTTTGTGGGACGTGCTGGCATGTTGCTTACTAAAATTTTACAATCGATCAATATGAAGCGGGAAGATGTTTACATTGCTAACATTTTGAAGTGTCGTCCTCCCCACAATCGTGATCCGCTCCCTCATGAAGTAGAAAAATGTGAGCCCTACTTGAAAAAACAAATTGAAATAATTCGACCTAAGGTAATTTTAGCACTGGGACGAATTGCTGCTCAGACCTTATTAAAAACTACCAAATCCCTGAAGGAATTACGGGGGAAGGTACATTATTATCAAGGTATTAAATTAGTAGTTACCTTTCACCCAGCAGCATTGTTGCGTAATCCACAATGGAAACGTCCAACATGGGAGGATGTGCAATTTCTTCGTCGGATCTATGATGAACAGGTGGCATAACCTGATCGTTACTTCCAGTTGATGATTACGTTACCAAAACAAAATACTAAGGTTCTTTTTTAGTACAAAATTGGTAGAAGTTATGGCAGTATCTAAGAAATCAGTTACCACCGAGCCCTCAGGACAAAATGATGCAATGGCTACAAGTGAACGATTGCCACCGCAGGCGATTGAGGCCGAAATGTCGGTTTTGGGAGCGATGCTGATTGAACAGGACGCAGTAAGTAAAGCTATTGAGCTTTTGGACGAATCATGTTTTTACAAGGAAGCTCATCGGAAGATTTACCGCGCTTGCGTAGACCTGTACGATCGCAACGAAGCAGTCGACTTAGTTACTGTTTCGGCCGAATTGAAGAAACGCAAGCAGTTGGATGAGGTAGGTGGTAGTTTCTATTTAACCGAGTTAGCTGAAAGTGTTCCTTCGGCAGCAAATGTGGATTATCATGCCAAGATTGTTTTGGAAAAATCGCTACTGCGCAAGCTGATTACCACAGCTACTAATATTATTTCTGAAAGTTACTCTGCCGAAGGTGATGTGTTTAGTATCATCGATCGAGCTGAACAAACGATTTTTAATCTCTCTGAAAGACGGTTGCGACGGGGATTTGTTCCAATTGAGAATATTCTCCATGAGACCTTTGAGGAGATTGAAAAAGCTCATAATCGCAAAGAAGGGGTTACTGGAATTCCTTCCGGTTTCGATGAATTAGATGCTCTAACGGCTGGATTTCATAATTCTGAATTAATCATCGTGGCTGGTCGTCCCTCAATGGGGAAAACAGCCTTTAGTCTTAATATTGCTCGTAACGTGGCGGTAGATTACAACATCCCTGTAGGGATTTTCAGCTTAGAGATGGCAAACTATCAATTAGCTATGCGAATGCTGTGCAGTGAAGCAAGAGTTAACTCCCATTTATTGCGTACCGGACGTCTGCCAGAAAGTGAGTTCCCTAAATTAAGCATTGCAGTAGGCAACCTGGCAGAGGCCCCGATTTACATTGATGATTCCCCTGCACTGGCAATTTTGGAGTTACGAGCCAAAGCACGACGGTTAAAGGCAGAAAAAAACATTGGTTTGCTGATTGTTGATTACATGCAATTGATTCAAGGACCCAAAAATGTGGAGAATCGCCAGCAGGAAATTTCTATGATTTCACGTTCGTTAAAAGCGTTGGCCAAAGAGTTAGACGTCCCGGTGATTGCCCTGTCGCAGCTATCGAGAGCCGTAGAGACGCGTGGTGGTGATAAGCGTCCAATGCTTTCGGACTTGCGTGAATCAGGAGCTATTGAACAAGATGCAGACCTGGTGCTCTTTATTTATCGCGCCGAAAGATATAGCCAATCACTTGACGACGATACCATCTCTCAAAAAGGAAAGGCAGAGATTATTATTGGCAAACAGCGCAATGGACCTACGGGCACAGTAACGTTGGCTTTTATTAACGATTATGCTCGCTTCGAAAATTTAGAACCCTACTATCGTGATGTGGATTTTGGTCCTGATGTAGCATAAGCCAGTTTGATAGTGAACATCCTATAAACATGGTTTAAATCTCACCCTGGTTCTCTCCTATCAGAAGAGGATCAGGGTGAGGTCCCCCTTCTCCTTTTGAAGGGGAAGGAGGGGTAGGGCATGATGTCCAAAGCTTTGGGACAGCCTTTTTGAGTGGGCAAATGATTTTTTAATAAGCTATTATTGAGCGTTAATTCTTATGAAAGAAGTACCCAAAAAGAACTATGAGGCGATACTCGACGGCATCTTAAATTCGTTGAAGCGCTACTGCAAGCATGCCGATGGGGCTCTATTACGTAAAGCGTTTAATTTTGCTTTCGAAGCCCATAGGCATCAATTACGTCGTTCTGGCCAGCCTTATATTGTACATTGTCTTGAGGTAGCTCGAATTCTCACTGAGATGGAAATGGATGATGTAACAATCACTGCCGGACTACTGCATGATGTTGCTGAGGATACTGGTGTGACTTTGGAAGAAGTAAAGGCCGAGTTTGGCGAGGAAGTAGCCCTGTTAGTAGATGGGGTAACTAAAATTAGTGAGCTTCATTTTAATAGCTTAGAAGAGAAACAGGCAGAAACCTTCCGCAAGATGATCTTTTCTATGATTCGAGATATTCGTGTGATCCTCATCAAGTTTGCTGACCGCTTGCATAATATGCGCACCATCCAATATCTTCCTCAAAAGAAACAACAGCGCATTGCTCTGGAAACGCGGGAAATTTACGCTCCTTTAGCTCATCGCTTAGGAATTGCCAAGATTAAATGGGAACTGGAAGACCTGGCATTTAAAGTTTTGAATCCCCATCAATATGATGAGTTAGTCAATAAAGTCAATGAACGTCGGGATGAACGCGAGGCCTATCTTCAGCGAATACGAAAGCCCATCTTGCAAGAATTGCGCAAAGTTAACATTAAGGCAGAAGTGACAGGACGTCCCAAACATCTTTACAGCATTTATCGTAAGATGGTAATGCGGGAAAAACCTTTTGAGGAAATCTACGACCTTTTTGCTGTCCGTATTATCGTGAAACGAGTGGAAGAGTGTTATTCTGTGTTGGGTATTGTGCATACTTTATTTACTCCTATCCACGAACGCTTTAAAGATTACATCGCTATTCCAAAGTCCAACATGTATCAATCGATTCATACTACCGTAATCGGGCCCGAAGGACGGATGGTGGAAATTCAGATTCGTACCGAGGAAATGCATCGCACTGCCGAGTCTGGTATTGCTGCACACTGGCGTTACAAAGAAGGTAAGCAAAAAGTAGATGAATTGGATGAGCAGCTTGTTTGGTTGCGACACGTGCTTGATTGGCAACGTGATGTGCACGATGCAAAAGAATTTATGGAAGATTTGAAAATTTCTCTATTTCAAGACGAAATTTTTGTTTTTACTCCGAAAGGCGATTTAATCAAATTGCCGCGGGGAGCTACTCCAGTGGATTTTGCATTTGCTGTGCATACCGATATTGGTTACCATTGTATTGGGGCTAAAGCTAATGGTAAGATTATCCCACTTGATACCCAATTGCAGAGTGGCGATTCTGTAGAGATTATTACCTCTGCCAAACAGGTTCCTAACCCTGACTGGATTCAGTTTGTTAAGACATCCAAAGCTCGTAGTCGAATTAAAAAGTGGATTCGGGATTCATTGTTTGAGGAAAGCATTAAGTTGGGTCGGGAAATTCTTGAAAAGCGATTAAAGAAGTTGCACTACAAAGCCAGTGATGAAGAAATTATTGATGTAGCTCAGGGTATGGGGTTTCCTAATGAGAAGCAATTTCTGGCAGCTATTGGGCGAGGCGAGATTTCAGTACAGGGAGTTTTGGCAAAACTTCTCCCTGAATCAGCTAAGGAAGCGAAAAAGGATGATTCCTTTTTCCATCGCTTTGTTGCTCGAGCACGTAAATCTGCTACTGGGGTTAAGATTCATGGTCTGGATGATTTGCTGATCCACTTTGCTAAATGTTGCCACCCCGTTCCAGGTGACCGTATTGTCGGTTTTATTACCCGCGGTAAGGGAGTTGTGGTACATCGAGCCGATTGTAGTAACCTTGTAAAACTTATGGAAGACCCTGATCGGCAAATTGAGGTAAAGTGGGATGTCAACAAGGACAACCAATTCTTAGTAGGGCTGCGATTGATTGCTGAAGACCGTAAAGGA
>MZGM01000005.1 GCA_002085035.1 Candidatus Zhuqueibacterota bacterium 4484_219 | reverse complement strand
TGAACCACAAAGAAAAGTTTCTAAATCTGCTGATAGAAAACGCTATTGAAGAAGTAAAACGACGCGAGAAAGAAGGCTTTCGCATCGATTACTCGCAATACCATTTAATTTTTGTCCAACCAGACACGCTAATTAAAAGCTATCGACGCGAGTTGCAAAAAATCATTCGCCTTTGGGATAGACTGGAAACCCTTGAGCAACTTTTTACCCAGTACCAAGTACAACAAGGTGTAGCTGAAGTTGAAAGTCTGAAAACTCATTTGTTGGAAATTGTTGACGGGAACAAGGCTAAGCAACAGTACTATTCTATGCAGTTAGCTCAACAATTATTAGACGAGTACAGCGAGGAATTGAAAAAAATTGTCAAGGTTCTAACAAAACTGGAACAGCTCAAAAAACAAGCTCAGGCAACTGGAGAGTCAACAGTAGGTCAAGAAATTGCGACTGTCAAGGAGCAAATAGCCGAAGTATTGGCAGTTGAACCTGAGCAGATTGACCCTGTGGAGGAGGAGTACTTTCAGGAGGTAATAAAAGTAGTACTGATGCTGCAGGAATTAGATGAGTTCAAAAAAAGGATTGCGCCTCAAAATATTGGATTGCTGCGCCACATCACGGAACTTAAGAAAAAGGTGCTGCAATGTGTGGACTGGGATTTACTTCGTGCTTTAGGGTATTCCAATTTTGAGACACTTCCCCGTCCGTCACGACTTGTAGAAACTATTGAGGAGTGGAAAGCCTCTCAGTTACTTTGGTACAAAGCAACCTTGAAACAAGCAGAACTATTGAGAGCCAATCTCATTGCTGGAGGGAGTCAACTACAAACAAAACGGATGCTTAAAGCCGATTTAGAACAGGCCATCCAGGTTTATTCGGAAAAGGATTTTCCGGTAGCTGAATTGCTTTTTGAAAATATTCTTAAACAGTACAAGACCTTTGGTCAGTTCGATGATGTTAAGTTTTATCTGGCAGAATCCTGTCTGGCACAAAATAAGTATGAAAAAGCTCAACACTATTATCTTAATATCACAGAAAACTATCCAGGTTCTGAATACGCTAAATATGCTCTCTTACGACTAATGTTAATCTCACAGACTTTCCATAGATTTGACGACGTGATAGAATTCTTTACATCTCTTTCTAAAATGTACGTGGCAAGTGCATACGACGAGACTTTTGAGAAAGCCACCTATTTGGTAGGCTATGTGTATTTTTCCAAGGGAAACTACCAACAGGCAATTAGTACCCTCCAAACTCTACCCAAAAAATCCAAGTATTTTCTCCCAGCTGCATTTTTGATTGCCACCAGCGAGATAGCTCTGGGCCACAAGGATAAGGCAATTCCTATCTATCGCTATCTTTCTAAAGAAAAAAATTATCCTCATAAAGATGCCTTAGCTGAAATGCTCATTAATAACTCATTGTTAAAATTAGGACTACTTTATTACGAAAAAGGAGATTTAGTAGAAGGATTACGACTTTTTGAAAGTATTTCGGACAAGTTTGATAATTACCATGTGGCATTAATTGCCAAAGCTTGGACTGAATTCCGTCTGGGGCGCCTGAAATCTGCGGTTAACGATCTGGATATGCTGTTTTGGAACTACCTCGATTCCAATTACCTCTATGAAGCCATGATGCTATCTGCACACTGCAATAGGATCCTGGGGAATATACCTGAATCATTGCGCGAACTTCGCTATGTCGAAAATGCCAAGAAGACATTCACCTTACTCAATGCTTACAATGATGAAAGGAAACAAATAGTTAATATCTTGCATCAATTGAGCACATTAGAAGAGAAAGTATTGCTCCAAAACGACCCTTATGCCTACTACGAAATCAGGCTTTTACAGGACAAATTGCTTTTGCTCATGCAAACGCTCGACTCTCATAACCTTCCCGGGGTACATTTTGTCGAGGAGGTAAACGCAGAACACACCAATATTCTGGAGCTCATTCAAAAACTACAGGATTACCAACGTATTACCGAAACCTTGGGCTACAATGAATTACGAAGAAATATTGTCAAAACCAGAAATCGTCTATTACATTCACTGAAAATTTTACAAAAATTTAAAGATATTAGACAGGTAGATATTCTTGCAGACTATCCGTTAGCTCAGAAACAAAGCAACCTGAAATATCAACAAGAGCTTCTGAAAAACATGGCTGCCAGCATTAAAAAAGAACGTCAGCAGATTCAACAATATCGAAAAGAACTCTCTCAGTTAATTAAATTGGCACAAGAGCAAAAAAATATGGACGTTTTAAGTAAATTGGAATTTCAACAGGAAGGATTGGAAACCCTTACCCAGAAATTGGAAGCCTTTATGGTATTTGTATCCGAGAGTAAATATGCAGACCTGGATACCGACTTTGAAAAATGGACCGATTTTTCCGGGTTTGGTATGAGTGATCTGGATTTTATGAGAATGAAGGCAGTGGAAAATCAAATTATTGCTTACAATCGAAATGTAGAAACAATCAACAATGTTTTAAAATATCGTCAAAAGCAAGTATTAATTCAAATGGAAGATCTGGCAGAGAAAGAGAAGCAACTTCAAGAGCAATTGCGACGGCAAAAAATCCAACAGTTACGACAAAAGCAAAAAGAATATTTCCTCAATGAATATTTTGATACTAGAACAAGTGAGGTCGAACGCCATTCAAAAAAAGATTCTCCTGATACAAAATGACAACCATTTCGATTTTCTCAACATAGACGAAGGAAGGAGGGTATGGATAGACATTTCAAGCAGGTTCTTTGTACTGGAATAGTATTACTACTGCTCCTACTACAAACCGCTGCGTCTGGCCAGGAACGATTTCAATTTGCTGTGCCATCGTCCGAAAAGGATCTTCTGGATTCACTACTGCAAACTTTCTCTATTGAGGAACTGGTTAAATTTCGACAATTCTACCTCAATGAGATTGAGCGTTTGGAGAGAGAAAAAAGGCTCTTGCAGCGAAAGGGTATTCGTGACGGCGAAAAACTGTTAGCAAATACCCCTGATAGTCCTTTCATGGACAAGATTTTGATTCGTCTAGCAGAATTCTCTTATCAGCAGGCTCAAGAGGATTATCTTCGAAATATGGAAGAATATGAAAAAAACTACGCTGCTTACGAGCAAGGTCTTACCTCTGAGCCACCAGAAGAACCTAAAGTGGACTATTCCGAAGCGATAGCCAAATATCGATTGTTATTGGAAAAATTCCCCAATAGTCCACTGGTTGACGATGCCCTTTATCATCTTGCCTTTACCCTGGAACAGAGCAATCGTAAGGAAGAAGCAATTCCTTACTATTTGCGGGTGGTACAAAACCACACCACCAGCACCTATGCCCCGGAGGCATTCATGCGCTTGGGTGAGTATTATTTCAATCCGCCAATACGAGACATCCCAACCGCAATTTCGTACTATCGTCGGATATTAAACTATAAAAACACAGCTCGTTACGATGAAGCTCTTTACAAATTAGGTTGGGGCTACTACTTGCAACAAAAGTATCCCGAAGCAATCAGTATGTTTACTACTTTGGTTCAAGACATAGAGAAAGCGTCAATTCTGGACCCCACCGGCGAACTTACAAACCCCGCTCTCAAAGAGGAGTCGTTGGAATACATTGGTATTTGTTTTCACGATTATGGCGGCTTGCCGCAAGCTCTCTCTTACTTGGATTCACTTGGCAGCCCAAGTTATGGAGTCGAAATTTTGCTTAAGCTGGGCGATATCTACAAAGACAACGAAGAAAACTATCCTCTGGCCATGAGCACTTATCGGGCATTACTACAACGTTATCCTTGGCATGCAAGCGCCCCGGACATCCAGGAAAAGATTGTAGCTTGTGCACAACGACTGGAAGATTTCCAAGAAATCTATCGAACTCAAAAACAACTTTTCGAGACTTACCAACCCGGAAGTGAATGGGCAACTCACATCAAACAACAAATTGAAGATCAACATAAGGCTAAAAAAATTATTGCGAATGCTGAACAAAAAGCCGAAGCAGCACTGCGCCAAAATATTAATTTACTGCTCCAGTACGCTGAACGCCTTAATGATACCAATTTGTTCAAAAAAGCAGTTGAAGATAGCCGCACCTATCTTGAACATTTTCCTGCTGATACCAATGCCTATGCAATACACTGGAATATGGCAGTAATATTAGATTCTAAATTGAATTTGGATGATCAGGCTTATCTGGCCTATTTAGATATCTGCAATCAATATGAACAAGACCGTTTTCGCAAGTACGCAGCTCAGAATGCTATTGTCCTGGCGCGGGAAAAATGGGAACGAGAAACCGGTGGAACGGCTGGAACACTGCTAACAAAAGATTCAACGCAGACTATTAGCGATATGCAAAGTGCTATTGAGAAAAAAAAGTTCTTGGAGCAAAAAGTTCAACCCGACTCTTTGACCCCTGCTGAGCATCAATTAGTAGAGGCCTATGACAATTTTATTTTGCATTTTCCAGAAGATAAAGAAACAGCAGCCGTATTAGCCAACGCTGGAGCACTTTATTACAACAAGCACGATTTTACTAACGCTTTGAAATACTTTAACACCCTTATTCGACGTTTTCCTGGTAGCCCGGAGATTAGTACGGCTCAATTCAATGTCATGGAAAGTTATTTCGGACGGCATGACTTCGTAAGCGCTGAAATCGCGGCAAAACGTCTCCTGGCGGCACCAACTGCTTCTAAAAAGCTGAAAGAAAAAGCACGAAGACGTTTGGCAGAATCCATCTATTTGCATGCCGAAACTATTGCCCGCCAAAATAACCATCTGAAAGCTGCCCAAGAATTCCGTCGGGTAGTTGAGGAAGTACCTGATGCTCGATTTGCTGATCTGGCCCTTTTCCAAGCTGCAATACAGTATGATCTGGCTAAAGAATACAACCGGGCAATTGAAGCGTATCAATACCTGATTAATTCGTATCCGAAATCGAAACACTATTTGGATGCCATTAATAACATTGCGATTGATTACGGCGAACTGAAAGAATATCAACGAGCCGCTAACATGTATGAAAAGCTGGCAGACGAACATCCTGACTCTGCAAAAGCCCAGGATGCTCTTTACAATGCCAGCTATTTTTTCGTTCAAGCTCAAGATTGGAAAAATGCCATCCGGGTGAATCGAAAATACGTCAATCGCTACCCCCATGCCCCCGATGCTGAAAATATGTTCTATGATATCGCTGGATTTTATCTGAAGTTGGATGATTTGGACAATGCTAACAAGATCTATGGTGAATTCACAACTCGCTATCCAAATTCACCCCGCTCTGTGGAAACTTTCTACCGCCGCGGTGAATACTATCTCAATAAAGGCATGTTTAAGAACGCGCTCCACGAATTTGAACAAGCTACAGCGAAAAACGAAGATCTGAAACGCAAAGGATTACCTACTAACGATTTTTATGCTGCTGAGGCATTATTTCAGCAATCAGAAATCGAATATCGAGACTATGCTGCCATTCGCTTTACCCTAAAGGAAATGAAATCTGCCCAGCAGCGCAAAAAGGAATTATTACAGAAGTTAATTAATCAATACACCCGGGTGGCTGCCTATGGTACTATTCGTTTGTACCAGGCTTCTTACAATATCGGTAAGACCTATGAAGAATTCGCCCGAACCTGGGCAAATCAACAGATCCCCCCAATGGATGAAACACAAAAGGTGGTGTTCCTCAGTAAGTTAAATCAAACATCGGGCAAACTGTATGAAAAGGCTTTCGCTTCCTACAAAAATACCCTAAAGGTTCTGCGCAAATTAGTCGATAATTATCAACAAACACCTCCGGATTCGATAAAGGAAAGCGGGCGTGTCGCTCCTGAAGATAGTACCGTACGGGTAGCAAACCGCTGGATAAATCTAACCGGAGAAAAAGTTTCTGAAATGCTCTATCGTATCGCCGAACTGAATTACGAATCTATCGAACGTCTATTGAACGCCCCAATCCCCTCGGAATTGGATGAAGTGGCGGTATTGGAATATCGACATCAGGTGCTTCAACGAGCCGTAAAACCTGTTGTCCAACAAATTCTGACAGCACACTTTCGTAATCTCAGTGAGGCTGATTCTTTACAACTTCACAATATCTGGGTAGACCGTTCCAAGAAAAAAATAACCCTAATTCTAAATATTCAACCAAAACAATACCGTCAACTTTGTTTTGACACTTTCGAAACCTATAAAAAGAAATACCAAACATACAAAAGAATTATGCTAACCGGAACCGAAGAAGAACAGGAATCTGCTTTAACCCTTGCTGGGGAACTACTTAATTTGATTGAATTATTTAAAGGGTATGCAACTGAAATGGACACCTGTTATCAAGATGCAGTGGCTAAGATGTCCGGAACATTTTTCGCTCCCGAAGCTAAACAGCGTTCATTTGCTGAATATGTAAATACTACCCATGAATTGGCAACTCGTCTCAAAACAGCAGCCGATTCATGCCGCATTATGAAAGATTATTTTTCGGTTAAGTTTCAAGAAGATGAAAGAACCACTTATGAAGATGCAATGTTTACCTATTCAGACAACTACATCTCTTTGAAGGAAACCGCTCTGGAATTGTGTAAGAATGTGTATCAATTCAAGAAACAAAATAATCTGAGTGATGTCCTGTTTGCTAAAGTAGCAACTTTGATGATAGAATTAGATCCAAATAATTACGCTCAGGAATTCCAATTGCCACTAAAAGAATACGAAATTGCTTCCGATACTACCTGGAAAGTTACCCTGAAACCTGAGGAAGAATGGACTTTGGGACAAATTGATGATGAAAACTGGAAATTCGCAATAGCGATCGTTGATACAAATGATGATGGAACAGTTTTTAGTAAATTGGCAATACCTTCTCTCTACTATCCAGTTTCAATAGATACCCAGAAGATTAGCGTTGAGGATTCAACCACGTATGCCGATGTTTCTCCAGATACGACCACAGACACAACTAAGGTAACAATACCACAAGTGGCAAAAGGACCCAAACGCTATTCAGAATTGTATTTCCTAAAAAATCTCGCTCTCGAGATGTTACCCGTAACGGCTACACTTTATCTTGAATGTGATGACAATAGCGAAGTTTTCATTAATGGTATTAAGGTTTTCTCTGAAGATTCCGATACTTTAGGATGGGGACAGGTTTTTGAGACAGACGTCCTGGAGTTCCTGACCGAGGGTAGAAATGTTGTTGCATTACATTTGTGGGATCAAGATTTAAGTGGCAAAGGTGCTCGGTGGTTATTACGAACTAAAGGTATCGAGAAGGAAACTTTGGGTAAAAAAGAAGCACAAATCGCGCAACAAGAAACTTTGAGCTATAGGAAGATAGTAGATATGATTTTCAATCGCCATCGCATACCTGCAAGTTAGATGGAGGTTTTACTAGATGAGCATCACCAAGGCAAACACGGCCTTGGGAGGGATTGTATTACTAATATGTTGGTTTGGGAGTATCAGTTTAGCTCAGCAGAAAGATATTAATAACTCCTCTTCTGTTCAAAAAGAGCAAGTGCTGGAGGCAATTCATGTGGAAGCGAAAATTGAAAAACCCAGTGTTTCCATCATACCTAAACGTATTGAGCCTCCATTAGAAGAGGTGGAATTTGTTAGACGCTCATTTGATCGGGAATTGAAGTCTTTACCACAACAGATGATCAATTTTGCTTTGGGACGGAGTAAGGTTAGAGAGATTTACGAAGTTAAAAAAATCCTTGCTAAAGACCGCAAATTACTCTATATTTCTTCAAGGGTCATGAAAGAATCACCAAAATTTAGTAGGAGGTAGAATGGAAACGATCCTGCAAATTGTACAAAGCTTTAAGATCGGCGCCCCTGGTTGGGCGTTCATGTGGCTACTATTGATAGTAGCAGTGTTTGCAATAGCGCTAACTATCGAGCGTGGCTACTACGTAACTGTACGTTCCAGCATTAACGCCCCCTTATTTATGAAAAAGATTCGAGAACTGGTATCAAAGGGCAAGTACAAAGAAGCTATCAGCTTATGTCGGGCTGCCAAGAACAAAGCGTTACCTTATGTAGTGCTTGCGGGTCTAAACAAAGTTGCTACTACAAATACGGTAGATTTCCGCACAGTTCAAAATGCTGTTGATGAAGGAACTCTGGAGGTAATACCTAAATTGCAGGAGCGTACCAGCTATTTAGCCACACTTGCAAATGTGGCTACTCTCCTGGGACTAATGGGAACTATCTATGGCTTAATTTTGGCTTTCAGTTCGGTTTCGGCACCCGGTATCGACGCTGCTGAAAAATCCCGACTTTTATCGGCGGGAATCTCTACTGCCATGAACACTACCTTAGTAGGACTGGCAATTGCGGTCCCAACTCTCATAAGTTACACCTTCATCCACAACAAAACACTGCGAATTATTGACGAAATTGATGAACACACAGTGAAGTTGGTTAATCTAATTACGGGGAACCAGTAATGGCATTTAGACCGTCAAAACGAAGTAGACGTCCACCCGAGAGTACCGAACTTAAACTTACACCTGTTATGAATTTAATGGTGGTATTGATCCCGTTACTATTGACCTCTGCCCAATTCATTCGTCTGGGGATGATTGAAATAAATCTACCCCCTGCTGTTGGTGCAGGTGGGACATCAATAGGTGTACCGAAAGAAGTTGAAAAAAAACTGGATCTGTCTGTTACCATTACTGATACGGGATTTTATCTGGCTAGTAGTTTAGCGGTAGCCTTGGGTGAAAAGGGAGAAGGACCAACGATTCCCAAAACTCCCGACGGCAAATACAATTATGCGGAATTGAGTCGCCAATTGTATGAAATCAAGCAAAAAGCCCTCGGTATTTTCACCGATACAAATAAAATTGTCATACTCGCTGCCCCTGATATTGACTATCAAACCGTGGTCAGTACCATGGATGCTACCAGATCCATCAAAATCAATGGGAAAATTTACTCTTTGTTTCCTGTAGTCTCTTTAGGCGCAACAGTAATTTAAAATAGCAAATAAATAATACTGGAGTGTAAAAATATGGCTTTCATCCCTTCACGAATAAAACGACATGTTACGGATACTGGCGAGGCTAAATTGAATCTTACTTCCATGATGGATATGTTCACCGTTATCCTGTTGTTTCTTCTAAAGGTTTATTCTACAGAGGGACAATTGATTCAACCGTCAAAATCGTTGACGTTACCAAACTCAACCGTCGAAAAAACCCCGAAAGTAGCTTTGGACATTACTGCTTCCAAAGATTGGATAGCGGTGAATAATAAGCCGATTGTTAAGGTCAAAGACATTATGAAAATGAATGGTTTAATTATTGCGCCTCTACGAAAAGAATTATTAAATTACGCTACTGAGGCTCAACGGATGAAAGAACTCTATGGCCATCCTTTTTCTGGAATGGTAACTATCCAAGGGGATAAGCATCTTCCCTACAAAGTGTTAGTACGAATTATGGCCACTTGTGGAAAATCGCAGTACCCTAACATGCGATTGCTGGTTTATCAACAAGAAAGTTAAAATTCGGGACAAAAATGGAAAACATTACCCAGAAAACAAAATCTTCACAGCAAGAGAAGAGTGTAGAGTATGTTGACCTTCCCAAAATTTACCAGAAGAAACCTTTCGCTAACCTTAACCGTCGCTTTCTAACTATTTGGGCAATTACTTTAGCGTTTAACGTAATCATAGTTACTATTCTTGCTCATAAACACTTTGAGATTACCTCAGAATATGTAAGAAAGGTTCAGGAGCACTACGCCAATTTTCTTTATGATAAGATTGAGCAATCTATGTCCAAGTTGGAAGAAACTGGCGAGGGTATGGCAGCGAAAGAAACAAAAGCCAAAAAAATCACTAGTCAGCAGAATAAAGGCTCTGGGGAAAGTGGAAAAAGTGAGGGCAAATCTCGCACAGGTGGAAGCAAAGCTCGTGCTACCACTCCTGGTGAACGCGTGGCTACTCATTCCCGTACCACTGCAGAAATTGCCAGTACGGTAAGCAATAAAGGAATTTTGGCATTACTTACTGGGACTGGCGAGGCTGCTCAGGGTGACGGGGTTGTAGACATTTTGGGTGATGGGAGTACTAGCACAGGCAGCGAAAACCTGGAGCAAGTTTTAGCCAGTTTAGATGGAATTAAAAGTTCGGGTACTCCTGCAAAAAGTGGAAAATCGGCTGGTGGTGGAGGCATCCGTGGCGGTCGTGCTAAAGGCGGAAGTAGCAACATTGCAGACATAATTACAGACCTTAGCCGTGCCGAAACCAAGCGTATTGGAACTAAAACTGAAAAAATGGTTGTCTCACAATCCAAGGTAAAAGCAGAAGCTGGAAAATCGGCGGGGAGGAATGCCGAGGATGTGCTTCAGGTAGTTAATTCGCATCGGGCTGCAATTGAATATTGCTACCAACGTCAATTACGTTCGACCCCAAATCTGCGGGGGAAGGTGTCTATTCGTTTCGTCATCCGTCCAGACGGTAGCATCAAGGATGTAAAAATTATCGCCTCGACCCTTAATAACCCCAGCGTCGAGCGATGTATTATTAATAAAATCAGACGATGGCGCGATTTTGGAGCTATTGATCCCAGTAAGGGCGATGCGGTTTTCCGGCAAGATTATGTCTTTGGCTATTAACGAATAGAATACATTAGAAGATCAGTTCAAGCCCCCTTTGGCAAGTGGGGGTTTTTTTCTATTTTAACAATTTATGAAAATTTTGTAACAAAAAGAGGGAAAATGCATGATTGAAAAATTGGGAAATTGGAAAAGAAGTCATACCTGTGGAGAACTGCGCATTTCCGACATTGGTAAAGATGTTATTTTAATGGGATGGGTAGATCGACGACGCGATCATGGCGGGCTAATTTTCATCGATTTGCGCGATCGATACGGGAAAACGCAATTGGTTTTTAATCCCGAAGTAAACGCCACAGCCCATCATAAAGCCCGAAATTTGAAACCAGAGTACGTGCTCGCCGCAAGAGGCACTGTGGAAAAACGCCCACCGGACAGCCAAAATCCCAAATTATCCACGGGAGAAATTGAGGTTGCAGTTGCAGAGCTTCGTATCCTTAATGCGGCAAAAACACCTCCGTTTCAAATTACAGACGAGGTAGATGCTGCTGAAGAGTTGCGATTAAAATACCGCTTCCTCGATTTACGACGACCATCGATGCAGCAAAATCTGTTAGTACGACACAAAGTTTATCAAGTGGTACGTCGTTTTTTTGACCGGCACAACTTTGTCGAGATCGAAACACCATTTCTTATGAAAAGCACTCCGGAGGGAGCACGCGATTTTTTAGTGCCTAGTCGTTTACATCATGGAAAATTCTATGCCCTGCCACAATCGCCGCAAACCTACAAACAGATCTTAATGGTGGCGGGGTTTGATCGCTATTTTCAAATTGTACGCTGTTTTCGCGACGAAGATTTACGCGCCGACCGACAGCCAGAATTCACCCAAATCGATGTGGAGATGTCCTTCGTCTCCGAAGAAGACATCTTTGCTATCGTAGAAGAGCTTATGGCCGATATTTTTCGAGAGATATTGGAAACTGAACTTTCCCTCCCATTCCCAAAATTCACATACGAACAAGCCATCAGTCGCTATGGTACCGACAAACCAGACCTCCGCTTCGGCATGGAAATTTGCACTTTCACGAAGCATCTGCATCGAACAGATTTCCGTATTTTTAAAGACACCGTGCAAAAGGGCGGAGAAGTAGCTGGCATAGTTTTGCCTCAAGGCCGACAACTTTCCCGCTCCCAAATAGATAGCTACGGAGAGTTTGCCAAAAATTTTGGCGCTGCCGGAATTTTTGCACTCCAAGTTGCCGATCAGAAGTTGGAGGGATCTATCGCAAAGTATCTTTCGGATGAAATACAAAAACGACTAATTGAGATTAGCAACGCACATCCCGGTGACCTGTTGCTCCTTATTGCGGATAAACCAGAGATTGTTTATGAAACATTGGGAGCTTTACGACTGAAGTTAGGGGAAGATTTCCAGCTCATCGACAGTTCGCAATATCGTCTGGCGTGGATAGTGGATTTTCCCCTTCTGGAATTCGATCCCCAACAAGGCCGATTTGTAGCTATGCATCATCCCTTCACCTCACCTAAAGAAGAAGATTTGGAGTTTTTGGATGTTACCCCCGAGAAAGTACACGCTCGGGCTTATGATCTGGTAATGAACGGCAATGAAATCGCCGGTGGCAGCATCAGAATCCATCATCGAGAAGTACAAAAAAAGATGTTCCAACTTTTGGGAATTGACGAAAAAGAAGCTGAAAAAAAATTTGGATTTCTACTAAATGCTCTGGACTATGGTGCACCACCTCATGGAGGCATCGCCTTTGGATTTGATCGGTTGGTTATGCTTTTAGTAGGCGGAAAATCAATCCGTGAGGTTATTGCATTTCCTAAAACTACCAGTGCTATCTCTTTAATGGATGGCGCTCCTACCGAAGTAGACAGAAAACAACTGGAAGAACTCGGCATCCGTACAATATCTTTGAATAATTAACTACAGAGTAAAAAATATACTTAAAAATTTTACTGTTAGGTAATTTTTCTCTTGACAATTATCTTTTTTTTTCTTACTATTGAACTGCGACATTAATTTCTTAAATATACTATTAACCAAAAAGTAAAGGAGGTGTTACTCTTATGTTCAAGCTGAGAAAGGCTATTTCGCTACTAATGATAGCGGGTTTTCTTTTTTCAGTGATAGTAATTACTGGATGCACTCGCTATGCAAATGAGGAACAACTTAAGACACTGGATGAAACCAAAGCTGCAGCCTTGAGTGCGGAGCAAAAGGTAGAAAAGTTAAAGACTGAAAAAGCAAATTTAGAGAAAGAGTTAGAGGCCAAAAAAGCAGAGTTACAAAAAGTTCAACAAGAGAAAAAGACGGTGCAACAACGGTTGGAACAATTAGAAGAACAGAAGTAGAAGTTTTTTCACTAAATAATGAGGAGGTGATAGGCTGATGAAAGTGCCAAAAGGTTTTGCTGTTATCGTAATGATTTTGGCAGCGGTTATTGTATTGGCCAGTCTGTCGCTCGCTCAAGAGAAGCGAAAGATTAAATTGAGCGATTACAGAATACAATTAGCAGAGTGGCAGCAAAGAGAGGCTGAAGCAAAAACCCAAATTGCGCAACTTCAAAAAGACATTGACTCGCTAAAAACCGAGATTGCTAAAGTCGAAGGGCAAATACAGGAACAGTGGGCAGGAACCTATGCTATGCTGGGTACTGAAGAAACAGGAGTAAATGAGTTTGCTGGATGTTTGACAGACTTAGAAAATCAAGTTGAGGGATTAAACGCTCTTTCCCCTGAAGAACTTTTTGATCGACGTGCCGAAATTGACTCTATTGAGCAAAAGCTTAATGAGGTCAAGGCAACTAAAATTGCTCTGCTTTCCGAGATGCAAGATCGAATTGCTACTATTGAGGGCAAATTAACTACACTAAAGGCACGTATGCCAGAAGCAGTGTACGATACCTATACGGTAGTCAAAGGTGACTACCTCTGGAAGATTTCCAAAAAGCCGGATATCTACAATGACCCACTTCAGTGGATGAAAATTTACACCTATAACCGCGATCAGATAAAAAATCCGGATTTGATTTATCCAGAGCAAGTTTTTAAGATTGTACGCAAGCTTGGACCAAACGAATATATGGTGGTAAAGGGAGATTTTCTAAGAAAAATCGCCGAGAATCCAGAAGTGTTCGGTGATCCCACTAAATGGACAAAGCTCTACGAGGCCAATAAGCAGGTGATTACCGATAAAAACCTGATCTATCCGTACCAAATTCTGGTAATCCCAAGAGATTAGTTTTAAAAGTAAATTCTCAAACTGACTTCTAAGCGCCACAGGATAAAAATGTCTGGTAAGATCCTGTGGCGCTTAGTTAGTAATACCCCAATACCTACAGCAACAATATAAGTCGTGTCCCCTACAATGGTATTATTTAATCCGTCCACGCCAATTCAAGTACAATAATCCCAGTCAACACAATTGTTGTTATGAGTTTATTACATGTAAAAATCATTCGACCTTTAGATGTGGTTTTTACACTTTTCGCTTGACATTGCAACAACTTTGTTTTACATTATGTTAGTAATCACATTGATTGGAAAATACGGTGAGAAAAAAACAGTGGCTGCATCAATAGATTCTGAACCAGAATTTTGGACAATTTGAGAGGCTCTTGGTTTCAAAGGTAACGGGAGAGACTGGGGGCTTTTTTTATTTTATTTAATTTGTACGTACAGATAATGCAAAAAAAATTTTCTATTAAAGGTATCGATCAATTACAATTGCTGGGATTTCAGGACGCAAATCTGCGTCTTATTCAGCAACATTTCAATGCCAAGATTACAGTGAGGGGGTCTATAGTTAGCATTGAGGGAACCGAGCAGGAAGTTCGCGAAATAGAAAAGCTTTTTTCCGAACTGATCATGTTAGTGAACCACAACGGAGGTGTGACCCGCAAGGATGTGGAAACTTTAATCAATCTAATCCGCACCGAGAAGGACACTGCAAAGCAACATGTAGAGGACTTAAGTTCCGTAATTTTAAGCACTAAAAGTGGTTTCATAAGACCCAAAACCCCTGGCCAACAACGCTATTACCGATCTACCCTCAAGAACGATATTGTCTTCGTTATTGGGCCTGCTGGTACCGGCAAAACATACCTGGCGGTAGCAATTGCCGTGGCTCATTTAAAGGCTGGAGAGGTAGAGCGCCTTATTTTGACTCGTCCAGCGGTTGAGGCAGGCGAGAGCTTGGGATTTTTGCCAGGCGATTTCCGCGAAAAAGTCGACCCCTATCTACGCCCGCTTTACGATGCGTTGTACGACATGATGCCAACAGATAAATTGCGCAGAATGCTGGAAAGGGGCGAAATCGAAATCGCTCCACTGGCATATATGCGGGGACGCACACTAAACAATGCGTTTGTCATCTTGGACGAAGCTCAAAATACCTCTGCATTGCAAATGAAAATGTTTTTGACCCGGCTTGGGGTTAGTTCCAAGGCAATTATTACCGGAGATATTACCCAGGTCGACATCCCTGATAAACGAAAATCAGGGTTAATCCAAATTCAAAGTGTTTTACAGGGCATTGAGGGAATCGATTTTGTCTACTTAGACGACAGGGATGTAGTACGGCATCGGTTAGTACGTGAGATTATTAAAGCTTATGATCTGTATGACGACAAAAGTCAAAATATTTCTCCAAATCAAAATGAATCCTCTTCCGAAAGCAAAACGGCTAATTAGGAGTGTAAGTTGAGCTCTATTAACAACCTCTTGTCAAAATTTCGTCAACATTTTTCCCGTGGGGATGAGAAAAAATCCGATAAAGGACAAAATTTACTACCCAAAATTATCCTGGGTGTAATATTTGTTGGGGTTACTGTTCTTTTTTTTCCCCATAGTGCTTCCTACCGATTCGCTAATTTGTCAGAAGGTAGTGTTTCGGATCAGGAAATTATTGCTCCCTTTACTTTTTACATAATGAAAGGCGAAAACGAATTAAAACGAGACCGAGAAAAAGCCATTCAACAAGTTTTGCCGGTGTTCATACGTGATGATTCTGTAGCCGCTCAAGCCTTGAAAAAATTTGACCAAATCATAACAGATATCCTCACAATAAGAATTGTTAAAGAACCTGATACCCGCAAGTTAATGGAATTGCGTCAGATAGCCAAAGAAAACAACATCATCCTCTCCGACAAAAATCTTGAATTCTTCCTCAGGCGCAATATCGTTTCTAAACACAGTGCACGCTCCAAATCCTCGAAAATTGATCTGGAGAGATATTTCCAAATACTACGCGGTATCTTAGAAGACATCTACACCGTCGGCATTTTAGATATCGACAAAAAAGACATTCCCTTTTCACATCAACAGATTCTTGTACAGGAAAATGGGAAGTTTGTTGAACAAAAGGCAAAATACCTCTATGATCTGGAAGAGGCTAAGACCGGCGGTTGGTTGAAATTGCTGCTTAATTATCTGGGTCGAATTGCAATTGTTATTATCGCTCTTCTACCTCTAACAATTTTCTTGCTTCGGCAACGCCCCACAATTTTCTGGGATGATCGTCTACTAATAATGATTACCACAACTATGCTTTTTCTGCTGTTTTTAACTTTTATCGTCTTGCATTATGGATTGTCTAAGTTCGTTGTTCCAGTTGTAGTATTGCCAATGGTTCTAACCATCTATTTCGATTCTCGTGTCGGATTCGTTAGCGCTATTAGCCTAATTCTACTTATCGGAATACTTTGTGGTAATGACCTGGACATTGTTATTGTGTCTGTTTTTGCTACTACTATGGCGTTGACTTCCTTAAGTTTCTTTCGCCACCGCAAACGATTAGCTAATTCTGTTCTCTTTATTGGAGGAGCCTACTTTATCTCCATTTGTACATTGGGACTTTTGCGCCAAATTCCTCTAACAGAACTGCTGCAGCATTGCGGTAACGGTGTTATTAATGGCATCTTAACTCCGATAATTACTTATGGTTTCATAATGTTTTTCGATAGTATTTTCGACGTCACCTCTGAGTTTAAGCTGCTGGAATTAAGCGATATGAATAGCCCATTGTTAAAGATGTTGGCAGTGCGGGCGCCAGGCACTTATCATCACAGTCTGTTAGTGAGCAATCTTTCTGAAGCAGCAGCCGAAGCTATTGGTGCCAATGCATTATTAGCCAAAGTAGGGGCATATTATCATGATATTGGCAAAATTTTTATGCCAGAATATTTTGTGGAAAACCAACAAACAGGTAAGAATCCTCACGACAAGCTGTCACCTTGGGTTAGCAGTTTAATCTTAGTTAACCACGTCAGAAAGGGAATTGAACTTGCTGAAGAGCACAAATTACCCACTGCCATTAAAGCGTTTATTATGGAACATCATGGACAGAGTTTGATGAAATATTTTTATGATAAAGCGCTTCGGCAAAAAAATTCTAAAAGCATTAATGAAGCTGATTTTCACTACCCTGGACGCCGTCCCACGACTAAAGAAACTGGCATCGTGATGTTAGCTGATTCAGTAGAAGCTTTTTCCCGATCCATCAAAGAGCCAAATGTGGGTAAAATTCGCAATGCAGTACGGGGAATAATTGACGAACGTATTCGCAGTGGAGAACTCGACGATTGTCCCCTGACAGTGAAAGAATTAACGATTATCGCTGAAAGTTTTAATAAAATTCTGCTGGGTGTCTATCATGCTCGTATTGAATATCCGGTACAGCAAGAGCCCATCGAGCCAAAGGTAACCACTAAGAAAAGCAAGGTGTCTTTAGTTGAAAGTTGAGGTATTTGTCAAAGACGTAACCTTACCATTATCGAAGAAACAAATTAAAAAAACAGTTCAGGTCGTTTGGAAACAAGAAGCCAAAAAACCAAAAGGTCAAATTTCAGCTATTTTTGTTGGTAATGAGTACATCAAGAATTTAAACAAAACTTTTCTTGCTCGGGATTATCCTACTGATGTGATCGCTTTTTGTCTTGAGGAACAACCATTGGAAGGTGAAGTTTACATTAATGTAGAACGGGCTGCAGAACAAGCGGAACAATATCATCAGACTGTAACAGCGGAACTTAATCGCCTACTCATCCACGGTATCTTGCATCTGTTAGGTTATGGGGATAGCACCGAACAAGAAAAAAAGCAAATTAAGGAGAAAGAGGATTTTTATCTTTCTCAAGTTTTGGACTAAACAGGAGGATAAATAGTTTTTGGATCCCAGTTATTTTATTTATGCTGCCCTTTTTATTCTCTTTGCTGGTTTATCAGCGTTCTTTTCAGGCAGTGAAACGGCATTTTTCTCGCTGAGCCAAACCCAGTTAGCTGAAATCCAAGAGAGAGGCGAAGCTTCATCCAAACGTATTGTACGTCTGATGGAAGAACCTCGCCGGTTATTGGTCAGTATTTTGACAGGCAACATGGTGGTTAATATTGGGGCAGCAACGGTAGCCACCTTGTTCGTTACCCACATGAGTTCGGATTTACATTTCAGTGAAACCTGGGGCATTTTAATTGAAGTAGTTTTAGTAACATTATTCATCCTCATCTTTAGCGAAGTCACCCCTAAAATTGTGGCGGTCAAAAATCCTGACAAATTCGCCCTCCGTACTTCCTTCCTTATTGAGCTAGTCTACATCATGCTATTACCAGTCTCTATCGCTTTGGAACGTGTGAGCAATATAATCAGCAAATTGTTTCAAGTAAAATCGACTGAACATTTCCTTTCCGAAGAAGAAATTAGAACTCTGGTAGAATTGGGAGAGGAAAAAGGAGCACTGGAGGAAGATGAGCGGGAAATGATCGACTCTATCTTCGAATTTGGCGAAACCACCGTTGGTGAAATCATGGTACCTCGAGTAGACATGGTGTGCATCGATATGCGAGCCAGCCTGGAACAATTAGTACGACTTATTCGAGAAAAGGGCCACACCCGCATCCCAATGTATGATGAACACATCGACAACATCAGGGGCATAATCCATGCTAAGGATTTGATCCCTTTTTTGGACAAGCCAGAAACAGAGATTGAGCTATCGAAGCTGGCACGAACAGCCTACTTTGTGCCAGAAAGTAAAAAAATTGATGAACTTTTGCGCGAATTTCAAAAAGAAAAAATGCACATGGCTATTGTGGTTGATGAATATGGAGGAACTGCTGGCTTAGTCACTTTGGAAGATGTGCTTGAAGAGATTGTCGGCGAAATTCAGGACGAATACGATCGGGAACAACCTAAATTTCACCGCATCGATGAGAATACCATTATTGTAGACGCTAAGATTAATATTCACGATTTGAATGAAATCCTGAAAGAACCACTGCCGGAAAGTGAAAATTACGACACTCTGGGAGGATTAATATTTAACATTACTGGTAGCGTACCCCAGGAGAAAGAGATAATCAAGTACAATAATTATGACTTGATTATTGAGCAGGTAGAGGGTCAACGTATCGGAACAGTACGAATCATTCATCGTAAGAAGGAACAAGAAGCAATGAATTGAGCGCCTTTAGTGAAAAAACAGACAGACCTCGATTTCAAAAGCCGCTCGCAGTAGCGGCTTTTTTGTCTTTGTGAAAAGTTTTTTGTTGCAAATAGCGGAAAATATGTTAAATTATATTGCATATTGCATGGGGTACTCGTTAAGAGCTATGGAGAACCGAATATGCGACTGGCAGAATTACTATCACCCAAACAGATTAAAGTTCCCTTACAGAACCGGCAAAAGATTGAAGTAATTGAGGAGCTAATTGATGTACTGGTCGCAGCCCGACAGATTACAGATAAAACTAAAGCGTTGAATGCAGTATTGGAACGAGAAAAAATAATGACTACCGGTGTAGGAGATGGAGTCGCCATCCCCCATGGCAGAATTGATAAACTAACAAAGGTAGTAGCATCCTTAGGTATTTCTGGTCATGACATTGATTTTGACGCAATTGATGGTAAACCTGTGCGTATTGTTTTTCTAATACTTGCTCCATCTAATGAAATAGGCCCGCATTTAAAAGCTCTGAGTCGAGTTTCGCGACTGTTAAGCAAAGACTCGCTAAGGGAGAAATTGCT
>MZGM01000078.1 GCA_002085035.1 Candidatus Zhuqueibacterota bacterium 4484_219 | reverse complement strand
TTTTAGGAGTAAACAAAGGCACTTACGACCCTCAAACGCATTCTTTACGATTCATCTTAACTGATAAACATGGAGATAGCCTCCTCGTCACCTATCGAGGAGTAAAACCAGCAAATTTTGACAACGCCACCAGTGTGGTGGTAATTGGGAAATATGACTCTGGCGTGTTTAAAGCCAAAAAATTATTACTCAAATGTCCCTCCAAATATAAAGATCGAACCCTATGATAGAACTGGGTAAATCTTCCCTGATTATTGGATTAATCTGCGGTGTAACATCCTTGAGCTTCTATGGCTTGAATATCAAGCAACAACGAAATTGGTTTACCTACGCCCGAATTTCTTACGCCCTGATGACAATAGCAATACTGCTTTCTGCTGCAGCGCTGATGATTTTGTTACTGAAACACCAGTTCCAAGTACAGTACGTCTACGAGAATAGCTCTCGAGATCTGCCCCTCTTCTACTTGATTTCAGCATTCTGGGCTGGACAGGAAGGTAGTTTTCTGCTCTGGACATTACTAAGCGCTGGTGTGGGGATACCACTAATTTTTATGACCCAAATCTACGATAACGAGGATAAGGTACTTTTCAATTATCTACTTATCGAGGTTGCCCTAATTCTGATCACCATCAAAAGTTCACCATTCAAAACCTTTTCTCAAACACCTTTGGACGGCGCTGGTCTTAACGATTTGCTCCAAAATCTCTGGATGGTTATCCATCCGCCTCTTATCTTCTTAGGATATGCTTTGTACGGCACCCTCTACGCGCT
This sequence comes from Candidatus Zhuqueibacterota bacterium 4484_219, assembly GCA_002085035.1. Taxonomy (GTDB): domain Bacteria; phylum Zhuqueibacterota; class JdFR-76; order JdFR-76; family 4484-219; genus 4484-219. The sequence continues at coordinate 5,708 of MZGM01000078.1, read as the reverse complement.
GGCAATTGCTGCTCTGTGGAAGGGGCAGTATGAAGAATGGGTCCGCCCGGCATTGCCCTGGACACTAATGGCATGGCTTGCATTAGGTATTGGTATAATGCTTGGTGGAGTCTGGTCTTACAAAACTTTAGGTTGGGGCGGCTATTGGGCCTGGGATCCAGTGGAAAATGCCTCCCTTATTCCTTGGTTAACGGGCACTGCATTATTTCATGGAATGATACTCCAACTCCAGCGCCGTAGAATGCAAAGAACAAATTTTTTACTGGCTATCATTTCTTTTCTCCTGATTCTCTATGGAACATTTCTCACTCGCAGTGGAATCTTAGCAAATTTCTCAGTCCATTCGTTTACTAACCTTGAATTCGACAGCATAGTGCTGGGATTAATCGCATTCTTTTTGCTCTACGGCGGATATTTTTATTCTTCCCATTCTCGCCAAATCCCCATCTCTAAAAGTTCTATTGCCATACTTTCCAAAGAATTCAGTGTTATTATTGTCATTGGACTCCTAATTATTTCCTCATCTTTCGTTTTCATGGGAACTTCATCTCCAATTCTCACAGGGTTACTGGGCAAAGCTTCCAATGTTACAGCAGATTTCTACAACACTACCCACATCCCCATTGGTATCTTACTGGCTGTTTTTATCGGCATCTGCCCTTTGGTAAACTGGCAAAGGACAACCAAAAAACAATTGTTACGTCAACTACTTGTGCCTTTGTTACTTGCTCTTGTGATTACTGCCCTGGCAATCAAAGCTGGAAGCAAAAACCCTGTTGCTTTACTTTTTATTTTTGCCAGTTGTTTTGCAATCTTTTCTAACGCTGTTTTGATGTTGAAATCTCGGCTTAGAAAAAGAGTGTCCTGGAGTAGTTCTTTGAGTCACATGGGTTTTGGATTTTTGGTTATTGGAATAATTGTTAGTTCGCTATTTGACGATTCCAAAACAGTGAATCTGGCTGAAAACCACCCGGTAGAAATTCACAATTATCGGTTTACCTTCAAAGGTGTGCATGTTTTGCCAGATGGCCGTAATCAAATGGTCATTGAACTTCAGCAAAAGAAAAGTATTTCTGTAGCCACTCCAACGATGTATTACTCCAAACGTAATGAAGGAGTTATGGCCGAACCATACGTCTATCGTACTCTGCTGGAAGACATTTACATTTCGCCATTGGAATATCAGCCTGGTATTCCACGGGGTGTTTACCGTTTGATCAAGGGTACACCAGAACAAATTGGCAACTATGTTTTCACCTTCATGCGGTTTAGATTCCCACCCGTTTCCTCCCCAATGCATGGCATGATGATTGAGGCTGAGATACAAGTAGTTAAAACCGGGGCGCAAAAATCCGCACCACACGTCATCCGTCCCCGATTTGTAGCGATGAGTTTGCCAACAGAACAAAAGCCTGTGACGCTACAGAACGGTGAAATCTCACTGCGTATCCTTCAGGTTAACGCTGATCCACCGGGGTCAATAGTGGTTAGCATTGAAGGAATCGCAGATGAAGCTGTTCGACAAAATGTTCCCGCACAGTTGTTAGTGGAAATAAGCAGAAAACCGCTGATTAATTTTTTATGGCTGGGAATGGTGTGCATAGTAGTTGGCGGCCTAATTGCAGTGAGGCGGCGAATTGGTGAGCTGAAATAAAGCATGGTGGTTGAATTTTGCAATCCAAGTAATTTACGAGGTAGTCCATGCAACCAATCTGGGAACAACGTTGGCACCCCTGGCGACGAGAGTGGGTAATTATTGCTGCCCACCGTAGCCATCGACCATGGCTGGGAGAAAAAACCAGACTCCAAAAAAACAACAATGTCCCTGCCTATGAGCCTACTTGCTATTTTTGCCCTCGTAATAAACGAGTCAGTGGACAAATTAATCCAGATTACAAAGAGCCTTACGTATTTGTTAATGATCACCCGCCCGTGGGGCCGCAAGCCCCTGAAGTAGAAGAGCAAGCAGGCAAACTCTTCCGCCGGAGACGCGCCTCTGGTATTGCTAAGGTTATTTGCTACACCCCGCTCCACAACACTTCATTAGCGGAAATGCCTGTACCCACTATAGTGCCGGTAGTAAAATGCTGGCAGGAACAATATCGTGAAATTGGCAACCTGCCCGAGGTTAACCATGTATTGATCTTCGAAAATCGGGGCAAGGTAGTAGGAGTAAGCAATCCCCATCCTCACTGCCAGGTGTATGGAACAAATTTCGTTTTCTCAATCATTCAGCGCGAAGTTGAAGCGGCGTTGGATTATCGTCAACAACACAAAAAGTGCATCTTCTGTACCGTACTGGAGGCGGAAAAGTTGGATGGTAGACGCCTGGTCTACGAAAACGAAACTCACATTGCCTTCATTCCATTCTTTGCTCAATACGCTTATGAAGTCGTCATCATGCCCAGGAATCACGTCCAATCCATCTCTCAACTTTCTGAATCAGAAGTGAAAGATTTTGCCGACATCCTTCACACGGTGTTGTGTAAATATGACAATCTTTTCCAGATCGATTTCCCCTACGTAATGGCTTTTCATCAGGCACCTACGGATGGAAACCCGCACGACGAATATCATTTCCACGTAGAGATTCATCCACCGTTGCGTCAGCCAAACTTACTAAAATATCTGGCTGGGCCTGAAATTGGCGGAGGAAATATAATTAATCCCACAACGCCTGAGGAAAAAGCTCAAGAGCTGCGAGAAGCAGACACAGTCCATTATAAAAATAAGATTAAAGATTGATCGAAAAAATCTAATTTGAAATATTATCATGGAAAAAAATCATAGTGAACAAACTTACCCCAGTGATTTAGTAACACGGTGTCTTAACTTGCAACGGCAATTGCGGGATCATGTGTTGGCAACCATTCGCCAAAGTTCGTTGGAGGAGCTTTCCGGGGTAGCATCCGAAACTGAGGGAGACACTATCTTTCGCCTTGATCGCCTTTCGGAACCGTTGTTGATTTCGCTGCTCAAAGAACACTTTGGTGGGAAGTATTCGTTTGTTTTAATTTGCGAAGGACTAACAGACAAAGCCGAGAGAGTCTTTCCTGAAACCCAGAATCCGACGGCAGCACAACTTCGCATCATAATCGATCCCATTGACGGCACCCGGGGTTTAATGTACGACAAACGCAGTGCCTGGATTTTGATGGGAGTGGCGCCCAATCTTGGGGAACACACTACCTTACAAGATGTTGAAATAGCGGTACAAACAGAGATCCCTACTTCCAAAGGACTATATTCCGATTCTCTCTGGGCAATCAAAGGTCAATCTACCATGGGGGAACGACAAAATTTGCTCACTGGCGAATGCCATCAGCTTTGTCCTCGTCCCTCGAAAGCTACTTCACTCCGCTATGGTTTTGCCACTATTGCCAAATTTTTTCCTGGTGGTACTGATCTTTTGGCGCGTATTTCTGAGGAATTGGTAGCAGAACTCCTTGGTCCCCTGGAACAACACAAAGCCCATGTTTTTGAAGATCAATACATCTCTACCGGAGGACAATTTTATGAACTAATCATGGGGCATGATCGTCTCATTGCTGATTTGCGTTCTTGTCTGGATTCCTGGCTAATTGCACATGGTCGCCCCTTGCCTTTGTGCTGCCACCCGTACGATCTCTGCACCATGCTGATTGCAAAACAGGCTGGCGTAATTGTTACTGATGCTACTGGCAACCCCCTAAACGCACCTTTAAATACTACCGAAAATCTTTCCTGGATTGCCTACGCCAATGATAAGCTCCGCGAAGTAGTAGAACCTGTGTTGCTACGCTTGTTAAGAAAACATAAGTTGATTTAGGAGTAATAGGAAAATTGTTAATTCACTGAAAGGGAAATATCATGAAATCAAAAATCGTTATTTCCGTGATTGTGATTTTGCCCTTTTTAGCTACTACTCCGTTGTTCGCACAAGAAAAACAGGCAAAGTCACCCAAATGCGGTTGGCAAAAAGAAATTGTGGGAGGATTAAATTTAAATCAAACCAGTTTCGACAATTGGGCTCAGGGAGGTGAAAACTCCTTCGCCTGGCAAGTAAACTTAAATCTCAAATTTGTTAATGATCAGGAAAAAACAACCTGGTCAAACTCAGGCAAATTTAGCTACGGACAAACAAAGAGCGGTAAAGAAGAGTCTCGTAAATCTATTGACGAAATAAAATTGGAAAGTGTGCTTCGTTACAAGTTTGGAACTTATGCCAATCCATATGTTGCTGTCACCGCGGAAACTCAATTTACGGCAGGATATGATTATGGTACAAATCCCAGGAAGCAGATCTCAGCTTTTTTGGATCCGGGCTATTTTCGCCAGAGTGTTGGCATTGGTTATCAGCCACCAAATAATATTGTAAAAACAAGATTAGGAGTGGCACTAAAACAAACCATCACCCATAATTATCCAAGTCCATATGCTGACGATCCCAAAACTAAAAAGATCGAAAAAATAAAAAGCGAAATCGGCGCCGAATCGGTTACTGATGTCAGTTGGAAAATTTCTGAGAACATAATTTTCACCTCTAAGCTGGAGCTCTTTTCTGGATTAAAAGCTTTGGATGAAACTGATGTAAACTGGGATAATGTTTTCACTGCTAAGATTTCTAAATATTTCAATGTCAATTTTAACGTCAAGTTGTTCTACGACAAAGATATTTCCAAACAACGTCAACTTAAACAGTCGCTTGCGATGGGGTTAACCTGTAGTTTTCTGTAACCATAATTGGCGATACAAATTTTTCAGTTTAACGAATAGTTTTCTCCAACAGGAGGACAATCTATGTTCGCCTTAAAATTACTAAGCAAATTCATTAAAGTGTTGCGCTCAGCAGCATCGCCAAATCAAATCGCCTGGGGGTTTGCACTGGGTGCAATTCTGGGACTTACCCCCCTCTGGAGGTTGCACAATTTAGTAGTTTTAGTCCTCCTGATTGTACTCAATATTAATGTTACTTCGGCAATGTTGGCATTCGCACTTTTTAGTTTTTTCGCCTGGTTACTGGACCCATTGTTTCACAGCATAGGATATTTTGTACTTGTTAAGTTAACGTTCCTAACCCCCTTGTGGACATCCCTTTACAATGCCCCCATCGCGCCTTTTACCAGGTTCAATAACACCATAACCATGGGCAGTTTATTGCTTTCACTGGTACTATTAGTCCCTAATTACTTGCTGTTTAAGCGGTTCGTAATACGCTATCGCGATTCCTGGAATAAAAAAATTCAAAAATGGAAAATCACAAAGATTCTACAGGGGAGCAAATTAGTGAAATTCTACTTAAAAATTAGAAACTTAGGAGACTAATCCATGCGATGGAAAGGGTTAATATTTCTCGCTACCCTGGTAGCAATATTCATTGCCCTCTCGATGTTTTTCATCGACAAGTGGATTGAATCGGGATTAGAAAAAGCAGCTCAGGCCATTGTTGGGGCAAGAGTTGAAATAGACAACCTTGACTTCAGCTTAACAGGGCTATCGATAAAATGGGATCGGCTACAGGTGACTGATCCAAACAATACTATGCGAAACCTCATCGAAACAGGGCGTACCGCCTTTAAAATGAATGCCCCCGCGCTGTTCCGCAAGCGCTACATAATTGAGGAAATGACACTCGTAGATGTCAGGACCGGAACTTCTCGAAAATACGATGGAGCTTTACCCAAAACGCCTAAAAAGAAGAAAACTAAACCCGATGTCATCGACAAGGT
>MZGM01000077.1 GCA_002085035.1 Candidatus Zhuqueibacterota bacterium 4484_219 | reverse complement strand
AGCTTCCCCTCTGTTTGCCCAATCAGAAGGCTATAATCATCCAGAACTTAACTGGTTTACTATTGAGACAGAACATTTTTTTGTACATTTTCATCAAGGTGCCGATCGAACTGCCAGGGAAGTTGCGCGAGTTGCTGAACATATCTACGGGCCGATTACCACTCTGTATCGGCACCAGCCCGATTCCAAGGTTCACATCGTGGTCAAAGATTACGAGGATTATTCCAATGGAGCGGCCTACTATTATGACAACAAAATTGAAATCTGGGCCACGCCCATGGATTTCGAGCTCCGCGGCACCCATCCCTGGGTACTCAATGTGGTTACTCATGAATTTACCCATATCGTATCGCTGCAGGTGGCAATGAAATTTACTCGTCACATCCCTGCATTCTATCTCCAGTATTTTAATTATGAAAGAGAAAGACGCCCCGATGTACTCTATGGTTTTTACACTCAGCTTGCTTCGTTTCCACTGGCTGGAACAGTTATCCCACCCTGGTTTGCTGAAGGTGTAGCTCAATATCAGGCTCCGAATACTGCTTATGATTTTTGGGATACTCATCGCGACATGATATTGCGTACCGCGGTTATTGAAAACAAAATGCTTTCCTACAAAGAAATGTGCGTTTTTGGTAAGAATAGCTTAGGCAACGAGATGGTCTATAATAGTGGGTTCGCTCTGGTGAGCTACATTGCCAAAAACTATGGCCGTCAAATGCTTTCATTACTTGCCCGCAAGATGAATGCACCATGGCGACTTTCTTTTAACGCAGCTTTAAAGTCTGTTCTGGGGAAATCAGAGACTGAGCTCTACAGAGAGTGGAGGCGGTTTCTTCGCCATACCTATCTAAAAGGCCTTGCGGAAGTATTGGCTAACCCGGTAGAAGGCAGAATCCTTGTAGACGAGGGGATAGGTAATTTTTATCCTGTTTGGTCACCGGATGGAAAAAAATTTGCTTATCTTAGCAATCGGGGAGCAGAGTATCTTTCCCAAACCAGCCTGTGGCTTTATGACACTGAGACCGGAAAAGCCAAACTGCTGAAAGCTGGGGTGGCTGGTTCAATTGCCTGGTCTCCAAATGGGAAGGTTTTAGTTTATGCCCGAAAGCATAGAGTTGACCGTTATGGATCCCACAAGTACGATTTGTATTTATTTGATCTGAAGGGGGAAAAGGAAATCCGTCTTACTTGGGGTAAATTGCGGGCTCGGAATCCTGCCTGGTCTCCAGATGGGAAAAAAATTGTCTTTGTGCTGAATGCAGATGGCACCAACAATTTAGCCATTTATGACTTAGTGAAAAAACAGATCATCCAAATCACGAATTTCCACGATGGTCGTCAGATTTTTCGACCCTGCTGGTCTCCTACTGGAGATTTAATTGTTTTTGATACTTCGGTTCAGCACCATGGTCGTCAAATAGCAACTATCAGGCCTGATGGCAGCAAGTTTCGTATCTTATTACCAACCCGTAATGATGCTCGAAATCCCACATTTAGCTCAGATGGCAAAAAGATTTACTTCGCCTGGGACAAAAGTGGTATTTTCAATATTTACGAATTGACCCTTCAAACTAAGAAAATTGCTCAGCTTACTAATGTTATTGGGGGAGCATTCATGCCAGCGATTCACCCTAAATCGGGGCTTGTTTATAGTCTTTACACTGCTGAGGGTTACAAGATTGCCTGGATTAAAAAGATTCAGAAAATTGGTAAATCGCCTTCTTATTTGGCCAGGCTTAAATTACCTCGTACCGAACCACCAACTTCTTTACTATCCTGGTCAAAGCAAGAAAAGTCTGGCAATGAAGAAGGTGGTCAAAAATTTGACAACCCTGATACTGTACGATTGTATCGTGAGATGTATTCCCCAATGGTTATTCTGCCCCGTGTGATCTATGACTATAATCGCATCAATAACTCGCCGCTCAAATTGGGTGCTTACTTTTACTCCAGTGAAGTGTTAGAAAGGTACTCCATTCTTGCTGGGGTGGCTACAAATCGGGTTTTTGATTGGGATGTTTTCGGCATAGTTGAATATAAAAAATTTTTGCCAACTGTTTTTCTGGAAGTTTATAATCAAGTGCGCCATACCTCTGAGAAAAACTATAAATTCAAGTATCATCTCATGGAGGCTGATTTTGGGCTGGGGTTGAAATTGAGCGATAGTCAAAATTTGCGTTCTGGGTTTACCTATAGTCGCTACCATGCCAGGCTAAAGACCACTATTCAAGGGCAAGAAGTAAAATTTGGTTATACTTATTTTATCGGTCGCGATTTTTTCTTCAGATGGAAGTTTAAAAAATTAAGATTGGCACCAGATGGGAAGATCAACCCGGTGGGAAGACGCCTTTCTTTACATTATGAGCATCACTGGGATAAATTTATCCAGGGATTTAAAGTAAATGCTACTTACGGCACTATTATGGAGGTTTACAAAAACTATGACTATAACAAATTGGGAATCGAATGGCAGGAGTACCTTCCATTACCATGGAAACATACTCTACAGATAGGTTTCCAGGGAGGCTATATTGATTGCCCAGTAGACAGCTTTTTCCACCTTTTTGCCGGCGGGCTTGTTGGCATGAAAGGCTACCCTTATTATAGTATCGAAGGACGCAAATTGGCTATCGGCTCGGTTACTTATCGTTTTCCTTTATTTCGTCATCTTAATCTTCGCCTCACTCCTTTCCATTTCGACAAAATCTATCTGGGAATTTTCGCCGACTATGGCAATGCTTGGGTCGAAGATAAACTTGACTTGTCGCAATTCAAAACAGATGTAGGCTTGCAATTGCGCTTTGATATTTTCGTTTTTTACAACTACCCAATTAAACTATTTTTTAACACAGCCTATGGGTTAGATCAATTTAGTAATAATTGGGGGCAAAAATATGGTAAGGAATTCCGTTATTATTTTGGGCTAACATTTGATTATCTGGACTAACACAGCCGTAGTACAATGTAAATCTATAGTAGGAAAGGTTTCCTAAATCTGTAGTAAACTATTTTGAAGATTCTGCCGATTAAGTAGATAGGAATTAATATGCTATCATCTGCGTAAGATAGAGTTTGTAAGAATATCGAGCATAAGTAGAATTATCTTTTCAGTGAGGTGAGTAAAATGAAACTACGTGTGATTATTACATTTACATTGGTAAGTATGCTGATTTTGGCAGCTCAGGTTTGGGGAGAGGATTCTCTGACCGCCTCTAAGGGTTACAACTGGAGTAGTTTTTTTGGCAAACCATTTTTTGCTAATTCTAATACTTTAGTATTAGTTCACTCTACCCCTCTGATTCAAGGTGTACAATTGCCGAGCTACAAATCACCAAAGAAGGCATTGATGCTCTCAGCGTTACTGCCTGGCGCTGGAGAACTTTATGCTAAATCTCGGCTTAAAAGCTTGGTGTTTTTCAGCATTGAGGTGGCTGCCTGGGTTAGCTACGTCTATTTTTACAAAGATGGAAAACGCCAGGAAGATCAATACATCAACTATGCCGACCAGAATTGGAGCAGAGAAGTTTGGGAAAACTGGTGGAATATTGTTCCTGAAGATGAAAAGAAAACTACCTTTGCTAGCGAAACCTTGCCCGATACCAAAACACAACAATACTATGAAATGATTGGCAAATATGACAAGTTTAACGCGGGCTGGAACGATGTTCAATGGACAACCTGGCAGGAAGGTTATAAAAACACTTCTGGCAGGAGATTGTACTACATGGATTTGCGTTATTGGAGTAATCGTGCTTTGAAATATGCTACCGCTGCCACTATGATTGTATTGGCAAATCATGTAATCAGCGCTCTGGATGCTGCCTGGACAGCACATCGCCATAATCAAAGTCAGGCACCAGTCGCTATTCAATTGAGGTATGTTCAATGGGAGGGACAACCCCAAATGGTGGCAGAGCTAACCTTAAAATGGTAGAGGAGGTATGAAAAGGAGAGGGTTGTTTGGGAGTCGCTATGAGTTGAGAGTTGTTTTGGTGCTTTTTTTTGTTCTGTCATATTGGCAAAGTTGTTGGGGAGTAGAAAAAATAGCTGGAGACGCGAACAGGTTACCTTATTACCAAATTAAACTCACATCAATATTTACAGGCCTGCACTTTACTAGTGCCTTTTTATTTGAAAAACCTTCGATCCAGTCATCAGAGTTTTGTGAGTTTGGTATTTTCCAGCCACTTCCATCAGATAGTCCAAAGCGGTTAAATCCAGGAAAAGTGTTCCTTCAATCTCTTTTGCTACCAGGTTGGGGAGAACTCCACACGGGTGCAAAAAAACGAGCTACTGGTTTTTTAATATCCGAAGGATTACTATGGTGCACGTTCGCTGCTTTGCAAATTTATGGCTACTGGCGCGAAAATGATTACAAAGATTTCGCCGCTAAACATGCCGGTGTTCAGGTAGCTGGAAAGGATAAAGAGTATTTCACTCACCTGAGTTTTTTTGACGATATTTACGAATACAACGAGGAGAAACGCCGTCTCCGTAGCTACGACGAGGTCTATCCTGTAGATGAAGAACATTTCTGGCGGTGGGATAGCCAGGCTTCCCGCCGTCATTTTAGCTCCATTCGTCTTTCCAGCCAACGGGCTTATCGAAATGCTACCTTAACTGTTGGAGTTATCCTTTTTAATCATCTGTTGAGTGCAATTGATGCCATCTGGACAGCAAGAGGGCACAATAAAAAGCTCCAAAGCTCGGTGAACTGGCATATAGAATCCCGTGTCAGATATCATTCGCAGAATGTTCCCTATTTTCAGGTAGACTTGGTTCGATCCTTTTGAACTCCTATTGAAAAAAATCACTACTTAAATGCAACTCATTTGGAGATGAACCAATAAAGAAAACAACTTAGGCAATACGCTGATGGAATCTATTCTTATTACAGGAGGTAGTGGTTTCTTGGGGGGTGCATTAATTGTTCGGGCTATTTCAAAACACTGGAAGGTTTTTGCCACCTATCATAAACATCCGCCGCAATTCGACGATGTGAATTGGCTGCCTTTGGACCTTTCTGATTTCTCTTCAATCCAACAGATTTTCCAGTATTCTAACCCTGATGTTGTAATTCACACCGCTGCTTTAACCCATGTGGATTGGTGCGAAGCTCACCAGTGCGAGACAAAGTTGGTAAATGTGCTAGGCACTGAAATATTGGCTAAACTATGTCAAGAGCACAATACGCGGCTAATCTACGTTTCTACTGATCTGGTTTTCGATGGGGAGAAGGGAAACTATTCCGAAGAAGACAAAACCAATCCAGTGAGTTATTATGGGTGGAGCAAACTGGAAGGGGAAAAGCTTGTTCAGATTAATTGCGAAAATCATGTTATTGCTCGGTCAGCACTGATGTATGGTCGTCCGGCGTTACGAGGGACTTCCTTTTCCGAATGGCTCCGCACAACCTGGGCAATGGGCAAAATCACCCCTCTTTTTTATGATCAGTATCGTACCCCCATCGAAGTGAACAATCTTGCGGATGCGTTGTTAGAACTGGCTTCCAATTCTTTTGTGGGTACCATTCATTTGGGTGGTTCACAGAAGATTGACCGAGTAACCTTTGGCAATATTTTAGCACGCATACTGGGTGTGTCCGCCGATTTAATCTGCAAAGTCAGCATGAAAGAAGCCACCAACGTGGCTCTAAGGCCCCAGGATGTCTCTTTAAATATTTCTAAGGCTCAAACTCTACTACGCACGCAATTTCTAAACTGTGAGGAAGGGTTGCAAAAGGCCTACGAGACGTGACCATCACCTCCAGGTTGACAGTCATGTTAGCTAAAAATGACGGTCAGGTTAACCCTACTCATCTGAAAGTTCCCCATAAAACCCGCCAAACCAAATGAATCTCAAAGAATATCCCCCCTAACTTTTTAATGTTGACAAAATCTTCTGTTTTTCGTATTTTAAGAGTGTTAACAAAATGCATTTCTTAGTAGTTGTCGAGGTAAATATGGAATACGAAACTGTTATTGGATTGGAAGTTCATGCTCAGTTGTCTACAGAGTCGAAGATTTTTTGTTCTTGTAGCACAAAATTTGGAGCGGCTCCCAATACACAGGTTTGTCCCATCTGCCTGGGAATGCCCGGAGTGCTCCCGGTGCTGAATGAAAGGGCGGTAGAATATGCTATCAAAATGGGGCTGGCTACGCACTGTCACATTACACCGCGTTCTATTTTTGCGCGCAAAAATTATTTCTACCCCGATCTGCCCAAAGGCTATCAGATTTCTCAATACGAAGAACCGTTGTGCGAAAATGGGTATGTGGAAATTGAGGTAAATGGCCAGACCCAAAAAATCGGCATCATCCGTATCCATTTGGAGGAGGATGCCGGCAAGTCGGTGCACGCCGAGGAGTGGGTAGCGGAGGATGAAACTTTAGTAGACCTTAACCGCTGTGGGGTACCGCTGATCGAGATTGTCAGCGCACCAGATATCCGCTCCCCCAGGGAAGCCTATCTTTATCTTTCTGCCTTGAAACAAATTTTAGAATATCTGGAAATTTCCGACTGCAA
>MZGM01000076.1 GCA_002085035.1 Candidatus Zhuqueibacterota bacterium 4484_219 | reverse complement strand
CATCGAAAACCAAACCCGAGAGCAGCTGAACTCTCTGGCTGAAAAATAAGCGAAGCATCATTGAGTTTTAGACGTTCTAAAGCACTCTTAAGTTCCCCATAATCTTCACTATCCGAGGGGAAAAAACCTGCAAACACCATAGGTTTAACTTCTTTGTACCCGGGAAGAGGCTCAGCGGCCGGACGGGTAGTTAAGGTAATGGTATCTCCCACTTTAGTATCGGCTACTTCTTTTACCCCTGAAATAATGTAACCTACCTGACCTGCTGATAGCGCCTTTTGGGGCTGACGCTTAAGTCCCAGAAGTCCTAATTCTGTAACCTCAAACGACTTGCCAGTAGCAAAAAAGGTGATATGGTCACCAACGCTGACGGTACCATCAAACACCCGTACAAATATTACCGCTCCCCGATAACTATCGAAAGTGGAATCAAAAATCAAAGCTCGTAGCGGTGCGTTAACATCCCCTTGCGGCGGAGGAACTCGGCTAACAATTGCCTCTAAAATTTGCTCGATGCCCACTCCTATTTTGGCACTGACTGTCAAGATTTCCTCCTCATTACACCCAAGCAATTCCACAATCTGATGTCTCACCTCTTCGATGCGTGCATTGGGCAGATCGATCTTATTAATTATCGGAATAATTACTAAATTATTGTCGATAGCCTGGTAAAGATTACTAACGGTTTGAGCTTCAACACCTTGTACTGCATCCACTACCAGAATCGCTCCCTCACAGGCTGCCAGACTGCGAGATACTTCATAAGTAAAATCTACATGTCCAGGAGTGTCAATCAAGTTTAAAACATAGTTATTTCCATCTTTTGATGTGTAATACATAGTTACTGCGTGGGATTTGATAGTAATCCCTCTCTCCCGCTCCAGATCCATAGTGTCCAACACCTGTTCCATCATCTCGCGAGGGGAAACCGTATGAGTCAATTCCAGCAAACGATCTGCCAAAGTTGATTTGCCATGATCAATATGGGCAATAATAGAAAAATTTCGGATGTAGCGACTTTCCATTTTGCGCCTGTAAGGTTTTATGAAATTGAAAAAGAAATATAATAATTTATCGGGTAGAAATCAATACGAATTTAGCAAAACGCGACAAAATATTTGGCGGACATGCCTGACGTCCTTTTTATCTCACTCAAAAAGTGAAAAAGATAATTCTTCCCAACACTTTTGTATTGATTTTTAAGATTTAATAGTTTAAATTTAATTTAACTTGAGATAGCAATGAGTAAGATTCGAGAAAACATCGACCGATTGCAAGAACGAATTGCCCATGCAGCAGAACGTTCTGGCCGTGACCCTCAACAAATTCGATTAGTTGCCGTATCTAAAACAAGAAGTGTGGAAGAGATTCGCGAGGCAATCACGGCCGGCATAACCGAAATTGGTGAAAATCGGGTACAGGAAGCATGGAAAAAGTACCAGATTATTGGGGATGCAGTAACCTGGCACATGGTGGGTCACTTGCAAACCAATAAGGTTAAGCGCGCTTTGCAGTTTTTTCAGCTCATTCATTCTCTCGACAGTTTTCATCTGGCAGAAGAAATTGAGCGCCAGGCACAAACCCGAGGAAAGGTAGCAAAAGTACTTATCGAGGTTAATACTTCTGGAGAAGCTACCAAATACGGGGTTCCTATAGCAAATGCACAGACATTGATAGAGCAAGTGGCCAATTTCTCCCATCTACAAATTTTAGGATTGATGACTATTGGGCCATTTACAGATGACGTTAATGCTATTCGCTCCTGTTTCCGACAGCTACGAAATCTGCAAGAGCAAATTAGCCGTGCTAATATTCCGAATGTCGAAATGCGCTACCTTTCCATGGGAATGACCCATGATTTTGAGATTGCTATTGAGGAAGGGGCGAACATACTGCGTATTGGTACTGCGATTTTTGGACCGCGAACGGAATAAAGTTGCTTTTAACAACTTTCAACTATCAAAAAAGTAAATTAGTCATGTTCATTATTCGCAATTTCTTGGTAGCTCTGGCACAAATCCTCAATATTGCTATCAGCATCTACATCTGGATTGTGATCATTCGAGCGGTTATCTCGTGGGTACATCCAGATCCTTATAATCCAATTGTACAATTCCTGGTTCGTTCCACCGAGCCATTACTCCAACCTATTCGTCGCTTTTTACCAACAACAGGAATTGACTTTTCACCTTTCATTCTAATATTAGCACTGTACTTTGTGCAACGGTTCTTAGTCTCCACCCTTTATGATTTAGCCAGAGTTTTTTAATTTTGGATCTAAACAAGGAGGGCAGTAGATTGAAACTCACACCATTAGACATAAAGAAGCAGGAGTTCAAACGCGTTTTCCGAGGCTATGATCGCCTTGAGGTAGAAACTTTTCTGGAAATGGTAGCTAATGAGTTTGAAGACCTTCTTAACGAACGTAACACTCTTTACGAAGAAATTACCACCTTACGCACTCGACTAAAGGACTATCAACAAGTTGAGCACACACTTAAAGAAACATTAATGAGTGCGCAGGAATCAGTTAATCGTGCACGGGTGAATACTGAAAGAGAAGCAAATCTGATTCTTCAAGAAGCAGAATTGAAAGCTGAAAAGATTGTAGAAAAGGCCCGCAGTGAATTGGAGCAATTGAAAAGCGATCTGGCACTTATTAGAGCACAGAAGGATTCTCTTGCCCGTAAACTTAAACATCTATTGGAAGCCGAACTGGAATTAATCGATGTGCTACAAACAGAAGACTTGGAGGTCAAAAAAGAAAAGGTCTCTCCACCTAAACCTAAGGCTTTAGAACATGAAGATGATAAAAAACCAAAGGGACCAGTTTTAGATCAATATGTAGTGTAAATCTTTTCAATAAAATTTGTACAAACCATTACCAAATCGGAGCAAAAGCCATGAATTACAAACAACAGTGGATAATAGTGTGTTCTCTTTTGGTTAGCTTATTAAGTTGTGCCAAACGAATTCCAATTTCCTATCCAGAATTAAAACCGCCGATTGAAGTGCGATTAACTCTAACTGCTCAGAAAACTCTTACCGGAGTAATCCTAAAGAAAGACAATGACCAGCTTGTATTCAAAAATGAGATTGATGGCAAAACTCTCGTCCTCAAGCGAAATCAAATCGTAAAAATAGAAAAAATCCCTACTGAAGTTGATGAAGGCGGCAACTTGATCACCCAGAAAGAAATTAAAGCTCACAAGAATCATAAAAACTTGCTACTATTCAGCATTGGGGGAACAGGACTTAGTTTTGGGGTTGGCTTGTTCATAAGTTCGTTAATTTACCGCTCTACTAATAAAGATTTTGAAGTTATCAACCCTATCTCTATTGGGTCGGCGGTCGTGGGAGCCGGTTTATTTGCCTGGCAAGGGGAAAAGCGAGATAAACTTAGCGCAGTAGAAAGGGTAAAAGAAGAACGTAAACAACAGGCTCAACAGCAGTTGGAGGCTGAAAGAAAAAAGAAAGAACAGTTGAAACAACAATTAGAAAGGCTGAGAAAAGCCAAGGAGGAAGTGGAGAAAGAAAAAGCGCGCTTACAGAAAGAACTAAAGAAAAAGAAAAAACAGCAAAACCCATACAGTTGGGGACGAAAATTCTACTGGTTTCAAATGCCTGCGGTGGTTTGAACCCTTTATTCAGTCCCGGCGACATCATGATAATAATTGACCATATTAACCTTTTAGGGGATAATCCTCTTATTGGCATCAACGATGAAAGTCTGGGACCACGCTTCCCGGACATGTCGGAGCCTTACTGTAAAACATTTGTCAACTTAATCGAAGAGATTGCTTTAGAGGAAAAGATTAAGCTCCAAAAAGGAGTTTATGCTGCAATGAGCGGCCCAAGTTTGGAAACCAGGGCCGAATATCGCTTCCTGCGCACTATTGGAGCTGATGCAGTAGGAATGTCCACTGTTCCTGAGGTAATTGTAGCGGTACATAGTAGCATGAAAGTATTGGGACTTTCAGTAATTACTGATACTTGTTTCCCTGACGCGTTAAAACCGATCAATATTCGAGAAATTCTACACTTTGCCCAGACGGCAGAGCCAAAACTCACTACCCTCATGCGTCGTTTTGTTGAAAAGGTAACTGTGTAACAATCACTATCTATTGTATTCGTTCTGGTTGTTCCAAGTAAAGCAAGAGTCTTGTTAAAAACACCGCCTTTGTCTCTTTGCATCGGGGGAGTTGAACCTGCTGAAAAAACCTAATAGTTAAAAAAGAGATTTAATCATGACTATTTCACGTCTTCGGTTAATCGACTTCTATGTGGGCTTTTATTTTTATTATTTTCCATGAACAGGGAGTAGCTCATCAATTAATTGACCCTCCCTGCATCAAGATAGAAAAAGGGGAGGGTTTTTGTATTTTAAGCTGACTTATAGGAGACACCATGATTGTTGTCACTAAACCCGAAGCTACTGAAGCAGAGATAGAAAGCATTATTCAGGAAATTGAGCGGTTAGGGTTCCGCACCCACGTTTCCAAAGGCATAGAGCGAACTGTCATTGGAGTAATTGGTGACGATCGCTATTTAGTGAAAGACAAGATTCAAGCACTGGCAGGGGTCGAAAGTGTCATCCCAATTCTCAAACCGTTTAAGCTTGTGTCGCGAGAATTCCAGCCGCAGAACACATTAGTTGCTGTAGACGGCCTGCGGATTGGTCGGGGCTTTGTAGTTATTGCTGGCCCATGTGCAGTAGAATCGAGGGAACAGATTATTGAAGTTGCACATTTTGTTAAAGAACAGGGAGCTAATATCTTACGAGGAGGTGCTTTTAAACCCCGCACCTCACCTTACAGTTTTCAGGGTCTGGGACTTCGTGCATTAGAATATTTAGCTGATGCAAAATCAGCAACTAAACTGCCACTCATTACTGAGGTTCTCGCTCCCCAAGAAGTGTCGTTGGTTTCAGACTACGTTGACATCCTACAAATAGGTGCCCGCAATATGCAAAATTTTCCACTTTTGCGGGCAGTAGGAAAAACTCAAAAACCAGTACTTCTAAAGCGCGGAATGATGGCCACTATCGAGGAATTCTTATTGGCTGCGGAATATGTGATTAACGAAGGCAACCGAAATGTTATACTTTGCGAACGTGGTATTCGTACATTCGAAACTTACACTCGCAATACTTTGGATCTAAGTGCAGTGGTGATAATCAAACAACTTAGCCATCTTCCAATAATTGTGGACCCCAGCCATGCTACCGGCAAACGCGATTTAGTGTCACCACTATCACGGGCGGCTCTGGCGGTAGGAGCAGATGGGGTAATGGTAGAAGTACATCCTGACCCCCAAAAAGCTCTCTCCGATGGTCCCCAGAGCTTGACCTTTTCTGAATTTGAAAAAATGATGCAAGAAATCAGAGATATTGCCCAGGTATTGGGCAAGAATAATTTCGTTCACTCTGGACAGACAGGCTGAGAAAATGTAGAACCTACAAAGAAAAAGCGAAGAAGATTTTGCCGGTTTTCCTAAAACGCAAAGCGTGAGGAGGGAGAGTAAAAGATTGTGGCAGCGTAAAAACCGAAAAACTCTTAAAACCTTGATTGGACAAGTTATCCCTTGAAAGCTTGTTTCTTGAAAAATGTAACACGTTGCTTCTTAGTAGCTAACCCCATTTTGCGCAGCAACTTCCAGAGCTCTAAAATACCAATTTTGGTAAAACCATAACGCTCGGTATTAAGTGTCTTTTTCAACTGTAATATCCCGATATCTGGATTCTCCAGAATCAACTTGCGGATTTTCTCTTCAATAGAGGTAATCTTCTCGGCTTGAGCTTCTACAGAAGTAGCTTCTTCAGAAGTCGACTCAGGGGTGGTAACTGATTCTTTTGCCTTGGCACTAACCTTAGCAGTTTCTTTCCTACCTTCTTCCTGTTCAACAGTTGATTCAGCCGGGAGCGGAGAATTTAGCTCAAAATCTCTAACCGCCTCTTCCAGATTATTAAAAGCCTTTAAAATATAGTGAAATTCCAACAACTCAAATACTTCGTAGACATCGGGAATCATATTCACCAGTTTGAGGTCGCCACCCTTCTCGCGGATCCCTTTAATCTCACTGATAAATATGCCCCATCCCGCA
Organism: Candidatus Zhuqueibacterota bacterium 4484_219; assembly: GCA_002085035.1. Classification (GTDB taxonomy): domain Bacteria; phylum Zhuqueibacterota; class JdFR-76; order JdFR-76; family 4484-219; genus 4484-219. The sequence continues at coordinate 5,651 of MZGM01000076.1, read as the reverse complement.
CTACTAATATAATCGACATTTCCCAAGTCAATAATAATATTATAATTTCCTGCCTTCAAAAGAGCACCCAGTGCACGCTCCAATTCGGCCGAGGTAGTTGTGTCGATGTAACCACCAACTTTTATGACCGAAATATGATCTTTGACACCAGCCTTGGATACAGAAACCTGAATTCCTTCCATAGAAAAACTCTCCTTTACTCAACAGAGCAAAAATTACTGGATTTAATATAAATCAATTCTGGTTAAAAGTCAATAAAAAATTAGTCGCCCTCATTCTCTGGGGGATGCCTAATGTCTATTCGATTTAAGGGCCTTTTCAATATTCTCTTTGATGTCCTGACGATCAGGCTTCAATTCCAAAATCCTTTTCCACATCTCTATAGCCTTTTTGAAATTCTTCTGATTAGCATAAATAACACCCAGATTCTCCAGTGCATCCAAATAAGTAGGATCGATTGCGATTACTTTCTGATAAGCTTCTGTAGCTCGAGTAAACTCCTTCTTACGAAAATAGGCATTCCCTAAATTGTAAAGTGCCTCAATATTCTCAGGTGATTTTTCAATGATTTTTTCAAAAAGCACAATCGCCTTATCGTACTCATGATCCAGGTAATATCTCATTGCCTTCAACAACAACTTCTTCTGAACACTAACCTTCAAACTAACCTTTTCTGCCCCCTCTGGTGATTGTAATTTCTGCTTTTCAGGCTCTGCTTGAATCCCCGCCTCTAACTTAATTTCTGTCTCAGAAGGGATCACCTCTTCCAAGAAATCGTCAAATTTATTATCGACATCTTTGGAAACTTCCTTTACCCCGACAAGACCTTCATCTTCTACCTTTACCGAAAGATTAGCAAAAATCTTCTCTACTGGAATCTCATCTTCTGACTCAGCAGGTTTCGTTGACTCTTCTGTACCACTTTGGGACTCTGTGGTAACTTCAGATACTTCAACTCTTGCCTCTCCATCACCATTGTTAGCTTCTTTATCTTTATCCAACATCTCCTCAGTAAAGGCACTTACAGAAAGATCACTAAAGTCAACTTCCTCTTTTGCTGGCTCTGCTTCAGACACTGTAGACTCTGCTCCCTGTACATCCTTAAGGATAGAATCTAACAATTCTCGAACCTCTTCTGATGAAGTCGACTCAGTTTCTTTGGTTTCTTCTGAAGTTACTTCCTCTCGGTCGACAATTTCTTCGGCAGCTTCCTTCTCTAATTGCTTTTCTTTCTCTTTACCGAAAAGATCAACAATATCAGAAAGTACAAATTCCTCAGCTTCAGTTTCCACAACAGGAAGTTGTTCTTCTTCCGATTCAGGGGGTTGTTCAGAAGGTTTTTTGGGCTCAGGCGTAGTAAATAATGTGGCCGCCAAAGGTTTTTCAGGTTCTTTGCGTTCAACAGAGGTTTCCTCTGCCTCTGGTGGAGAGGTAATCTCCTTTACCCCTGGAATACCAGGTGCAGATATTTTAGGCATTGCCTCACGTTCAATAATCACCCGACCGTCCAGAGTCAGCATCGGTGTACCCGGAGGTTTCAGACGCCGTCTATGGATATTGCGTGTTACGTAAGCCTCGCGCAACTCGCGGGTGTTCAAATGCTTGCGAACCAGTTCCTCATAGATTCTATTTTCACTGATTTTCGTAAATCCATACTTTGCAGTATTTAATTCATTACTTATTTTCTTGGGACCATATTCAGGATGTTGACGAATGACATCGTAGATCTTGGTTTGCTCTTCTATGCTGAGATGTTTGAGCTCTACAGAACTCTTTTCATACTCCTGGCGGAAGTTCTCAATCCCCTGGTGCTCAAACTCATAGCGATATTTACGAGTGAAGGTACTTAACGGAATATTAGCTTGACGACACGCTTCCCCCATAGTAACCCCTCTCAAGATATCATAGAAGGCTTTTTTGGCCCGATCAAATTCTACCTCCTGAGCCGACATCTTTTCTTTAATCACTACTAAAGTAATATCATCATATTGGACTTGACCCTCGGTAAAGGACATTATTTCTTCTTTCAATTTCTCAATAAACTGTTTTGCTGGAAGATGACCGTAAGTACGTACTGCCTGAAGCAATCGTTCTTCACCAAATAGCTCCCGTTTGGAGTTCATGGCTTCGGTAACACCATCGGTGTACAATAAGAGAACATCGCCTTTACAGAGCTGAATAGTGTCATCCTCGATAGATCGTTTAAAGAGCTCCGGCTCTTCTAATGAAATTCCTAAGGGAAAGCCTTTAGGATTAAGATAGTAGGTCTTCTTAGTTTCGCTCCGATAAAGAATCATGGGATTGTGACCTGCACTAGCAAAAGAAACCCGACGTTTCCGAGAATCAAGAATCACATAGAATAGAGTAACAAACATCCCCTTTTTCATGTCACTGGCGACAAAATCATTAACTCTGGCCAGTACCTGAGCTGCAGATTCTACCCCCCGTGCTTCGGTACGGAGAGTAGTACGGATCATCGTCATCACCAATGACCCTGGGACACCCTTACCAGAGACATCCGCTACTACCACACCGAGACGATCACGATCTATTTCAACAAAATCAAAATAGTCACCACCAACTTCCTTGGCTGCCTGGTAATAAGAAGCTATTTCATAACCTTCAATACTTGGAACCTCTGTAGGTAAAAGGGTCTGCTGAATCTCCTGTGCCATCTGCATTTCTTGTTGAAGACGTTCCTGCTCAGCCAGATCTTTTTGGGACTTGCGGAACTTATCTGTAATCTCACTAAATGCTTGAGCAATCTCACCAATTTCATCAGATGTATCAATCTCCATTTCATCTTGAATTTCACCCTGCCCTAATTGCCGAATCCAGGTTGCAAGTTTACGAAAAGGATTTATTATAAAGGTAATTAGTAAGACCGACCCTACATTCGCTAACAGTAAAATTAACAAGGCAATTTTTAAATCATGCCACCGTTTTTGAGCAATTTGTCGATCAACAATACTTTTATCCAGTAGAATATGGACTTTGCCAAGTACTGTGGATTTATTTGTCCCTCGGGCAAAAACGTGACTGGAAAACAAATAATATTTTCTACCGTCTTCCATTTGTATCAAAATAATATCATTAGTAATCTGGCGTAATGCTCGACCTAAATGTGCTGGCTTCCAAAAACTGAACTTTTCCACATTAGTGGAACCCTTGACCATCCCCTTGGCATCTGTAATAACCGCAAAAGAAACTAATTGGGAATTATGTTGCTGAATGATTTTAGCTTCTCGCGAAAGCACAAGATAATCATCTTCCAACAATCCATCGATGCTATTGTTAGCCAACACCTCACCTGTGGCTCTAAGACGTTGTAAAATAGACAAAGTAATCTTATTTTTGCTTTGGAAGAAAAGATAAAAATAGGCACCTAAGACAATAGCGCTGATGATAATGGCAGAAATAGTGTAATATTTGACTTGCAATGTTCCCGGGATCTTAGGGAACGGTAGAGGAAATTTTCGCTTGCGTTCAATATTATGAAATTTAGTTAGGCGTAATTCATTACCCTCTTCAGTACGACGATAGTCGATTTCATCTACTAGTTTACGCATGATAAAAATTCCCAATCCACCGCGCTTGCCGATTGCGACATAGCGCTGCAGATCTGGATCTTTGACCTGTTCAGGATTAAAAAATCGCCCTTGATCGATAAGGGAAATGGTAAGACTGTTTCGGCGGACGATCATGCGTAAAACGATATCGCCATCATGATCCCGATAGGCATGGCGAATAATATTAGTACTGGCCTCATCTACCGCCAGCTTGAAGGTATTGATAACGCTATCAGAGAAACCGTATTTCCCACCAATCCGAGTAACAAAGTCCCGTAGATCTTTTAAATACTCAATCTTAGCAGGGACTTTGATTTGTTCTTTGATAACTCGCTTAAACACAGTTAATAATGGTCGGTCTTCAACATAAAGATTAACGGCACGATAGAATCTTTTTTCCATTTCTGGGGTCATTTGTTGCTCACGCGCCAAGGCATGGCGTTTGGCATCCTCGTAGAACTTCTTAATCTTCCAATTGTTGGGATCAAGTTTCAGTGCCTTCTCGAAATTATTCATAGCCTTCTGCCAATCCTCTGCTCGATAGGCAACCAATCCTTGTTGATAAAAATCATACACATTCAGCCGTTTTTCCAGTTCACTGATTCGCCGGGTAATTTGTTCCTGCTTAACCAAGTCATTTTGACTGAGGACTTGCGCCTCGTTCAACACTTGAATAGCTTCGTTGTAGTCACCCTTTTTCGCAAGTTGGTCAGCACGTTTAATCAAAGCATCGATCCGCTTGAGCAATTCAGCCTTGGCTTTTTCGATATAATCTTTTATTAATTTGCTATCTGGCTGGCGCTCGAGAGCCAGTTTCCACTCCACAATAGCTGCGTTATAATCCCCTTTTTCCAGATATTCTACCCCCTTGCTAACATGTTTATCTACAAATTCCATTAACTGCTTACGCTCACGTTCTTCTTGAATCTTGGCGGCCAGTTTCTCCATTTCACGTTGTCGTAACTCATGAATCCGAGTATTCGTTTCTGAAACCATCTCCTCAGCTTCGGGATTGCCTTCATCTAGCTCCAGCACCTGAGTAAAACGAATCAAAGCATTGAAATAATCACCACTGGCATAATACCCCTTTCCTTCTTCCAACAAACGCTTAATAGTCTCTTGACGTGCTCGTTCCCTTTCTTTAGCAAGTTCACGCTCAATTTCCTGACGCCGTTTCTCCTCTGCCAATTCCCACAATTCCTGGCGCGATTTACCGAACGCAACTGTTACTGAAACTCGATGACTTCCAGGAAACACTCCCCCTGCAATTTTGGCATAAGCGTAATCTAACTGAAAATTCTGATAAGTAGCTCCTACTCCAAAAGTTAATCCGTTGATAGCATTGTATCCTAAGCGTACCATAGCCCGCTGGTGATAACTATACTCAGTTCCCACATTCAAATGAAACTCCTGTTTGTCTCCTTTGTTCACATCGACCACAAAAACGAATGGTGACCGTACGTCCCCATAGGTAAGTGCTTTGGAAAGACCAAAGCGAATATTATGAGGAATATAATCTGTACTTGCACCAGGTTTCAGCCGTGGTGAATAAACATTGTAGATACTTAACCCTACTTTTAAGTCCCGTAAAAACATATTCTGTATTCCCAACTGATAGAAAACTCCCAAATCAATGCCAAAACCAGTGTCAGAAAATTGACCGATTGCCTGATAATTCACTTTCAAATTGATACCGACTACCAATTGATCCCAAACGTTCTTTGCATAGGAAAAATAGATTTCATTCTGGTTATAGGAGAATTCGTTACCTACCACGTCTCGCTCGTCCCTTTCCGAAATTCCCCCAGTAGCAATTCGATGGATTCCAATACCGAAAGTACCGAGATTGAGTGTGGGACGCACGTAGCCAATAAAATTATAGCTGGTTCCATAGGGCAACGAAGCATAGAAAGCCGTAAGAGCTTGTCTTGGCAACGCTTCTAATCCTGCTGGGTTCCAAAAAATTGCTGTAGGATCCTGGGGATTCGCTGAAGCTGCCCCACCGGTACCCAATTGACGCGCCCCGGTACCCATTAGAAACGGACTACTCGTCCCCCCCTGTTGTGCCAAAAGCAAACCTGG
>MZGM01000075.1 GCA_002085035.1 Candidatus Zhuqueibacterota bacterium 4484_219 | reverse complement strand
TCTGGGATCGTTACAAAAAACTACCGTTTAAGAAAATAGAAGCAGGTCAGGTTTACACCCTCGAACCACGAGTAACAGTAGAAGGTTACGGTGTTGCTACTATTGAGGAAATGGTAGTGGTGCAAGAAAGTGGCGCTGAGTTTTTGTCTACTCCTCAGCAAGAAATCTATCTGGTGAAGTAGGGGATGGGTATTCCCTTGCTCTGGTCAAAGGAAAGATGTAAATAAAATCTCAAAACAGAGGAACACGAATGATGCTGATTTGTACGGACTAAATGAAGTAAATGTAGCCTGCCAATAGGTCTCAATCTGGGCAATTTTTGAATTTTTTGAAATTTAGGCAACTAAATCGGTTTCATGCTTTCTTTGTGCGAAGATTTAACCCTAATCTACAATGGAGGTTTAGTTGGAAAAATCGAAAACATATCCCCGCATGTCAGATCAGGATATTTTCCAGCTTATTGCTGAAGAGTTACGGATATTGCCTCAGCAAGTTCAGAATACGGTGGAGTTGCTGGATGAAGAGAACACGATTCCTTTTATTGCCAGGTACCGAAAAGAAGTTACTGGTAAACTGAATGAAGAGCAAATTCGTTTTATTCAGACCGAAGTGAATTATTTTCGTGCCCTTGAGGAACGTAAGCAGACAGTGTTAAGATCCATTGATGAACAAGGGAAACTGACATCTGATTTGCTGCAAAAAATTGTCAAAGCCTGCAAATTACAGGAGGTGGAAGATCTTTATCTTCCCTACCGCCCTCGACGCAAAACACGTGGTAGCATAGCCAAAGCACGAGGATTAGAGCCACTGGCAGATTTGATGTGGGAGCAAAAAATCGAAACAGGCGATGTCAACGAATATGCCGCCGTTTACGTAAATGCTGAAAAAGAGGTATTCTCAGTGGAAGAAGCGTTGCAGGGGGCAGGTGACATTGTTGCTGAACGAATTTCCGATGATGCTGAGGTCCGACAGATGTTGCGCAAAATTTTCCACGATGAGGGTGTTATTGTTACTCAGGCCAAGGATTCTTCAGTTCGTTCCGACTACGAAATGTACTACGACTACAAAGAAGCTGTGCGTAAAATTGTACCCCACCGCATTCTGGCAATTAACCGCGGTGAAACAGAAGGATTTCTACGAGTAAAAATTGATGTAGAAAGAGAATCAGTAATAAGGCAAATCTCTCAACATGTTATTAGCAATCCTAAATCTATTTTCATCGAGCATTTGAAAGTAGCTATTGAGGATAGTTACGACCGTCTACTTGCACCTTCAATTGAACGGCAGGTGCGCAGTAACATCACCGAGAAGGCAGAGAAGCATGCTATTGATATTTTCGCTCGAAATTTGCGTAATTTGCTATTGCAGCCACCAGTAGCTGGCAAACGGATTATGGGGATTGATCCCGGATATCGTACAGGCTGCAAGGTAGCGGTAATCGATGAAACCGGCAAGTACCTGGAGGGTACTACCATTTTTCCGCATCCTCCTCAGGATGCTCGCGAAGAAGCTAAACGTATTCTCTGGGACTTGATCAACAAGCATTATGTAGATGTTATTGCTATTGGTAATGGTACTGCTTCCCGAGAGACTGAGCTTTTAGTAGCAGAAATGATTAAAGAAAGAGAACTGGATGTGGTTTACGTTATTGTCAACGAAGCAGGTGCTTCGGTTTATTCTGCCTCTCCTCTTGCCAAGGAAGAATTTCCTGATCTGGATGCCAGTATGCGGGGCAATATTTCCATCGCCCGACGTTTACTTGATCCTCTGGCCGAATTGGTCAAAATTGATCCCAAGTCTATTGGAGTAGGATTGTACCAGCATGATGTTAATCAAAAGAAACTGGCAGAGGCCCTGAACGCAGTTGTAGAGTCGGTGGTGAACTATGTGGGAGTAAATGTGAATACAGCTTCACCAGCCTTATTGGAACAGGTAGCAGGACTCAATAGCAGATTAGCAAAAAACATAGTTGAGTATCGAAATAAGAACGGCAAATTTCTTAACAGGCGTCAGCTTTTGCTAGTAAAAGGGATGGGAGAAAAGGTGTTCCAGCAATGTGCAGGATTTCTGCGCGTTCCTGAAAGTGATAATTTGCTGGACAACACTGCTATTCACCCAGAATCCTACGAAGCTACCCAGCAGTTACTAAAAGTGCTCCAGATTCGGCTGGACGAAATTAAAACTGACAGCCAAATCTTAAGACGAGCAATTCAAGACAAGAATTTTACTTTAAAGAAATTAGCAGAGCAAATTGAGGTAGGAGAGCCTACTCTGGAAGACATCATTAGCAATTTGGAGAAACCTGGCCGCGACCCACGCACTGAACTTCCTCCGCCTGTCTTTCGACACGATGTGCTCAAAATGGAAGATTTGAAAGAAGGGATGATACTTAAAGGAACAGTGCGCAATGTGGTTGACTTTGGTGTGTTTGTTGACATCGGAGTTAAACAAGACGGTCTGGTGCACCGAAGTGAATTGAACAGCAGTAGCAAAAACCCGCTGGATGTTGTAGCCGTGGGACAGGTAGTAGAGGTGAAGGTATTAAAGGTAGATTTGGAACGGCAGCGAATTGCTTTGAGTATGAAGATTTAGCCGCTTTCTTGGAGAAGGAGAAAGACGATCAGAGTTTAGGGGGTGTGTCGAAGTTAATAATCAGTATTGTCGTTTCACCAGCGAGTCTAGAAATCTGTCTAAGAATTGACGTCCCTGCGAAGATGGCAAACGATGTAAATACTGGCGCGCCAGATCGAAATGTCGGTTGATGTGTTGTTGGGTTGCTTCAATGGTGCCGGCTACCTGAAATAATTTTTTTACCTCTTCTACCTGAGATTGAGCAATGACTTCTTTTTGTAAGATTGCTTGCAATTGAGATTTAGTAGTGGCATCACCTTGTTGTAGGGCGTGGATTAATAGAAACGTTTTCTTACGCCGCATAATATCGCTGCCCCAGGTTTTACCCAAAAGCTTTTCGTCGGCAACAATGTCTAATAGATCATCTTGCAGTTGGAAGGCAACTCCAAGATGGAAGCCAAAGCTGCGCAGTGCTTCTGTTTCGGCATCGGTGCCATTGCCCAGAATACCCCCAATTTGAGCACAAAGGGCCATTAAGGCAGCAGTTTTTTTTTGAATCATCACGAAATACTCATTCACTGCCACCTCTTTTCTGGTTTCGAATTCTTTGTCTAATGCTTGACCTTCACAAATTTCTAATAAGGTGTTAGAAAAAAGGGTTCCTATTTCAGCAATTCGGGGGTGGCTTTTAGACAGAAGTACCCGATAGGAGAGAGCTACTAACCCGTCTCCGGAAAGGATGGCAATACTTACATCCCATTTTTTATGTACTGTCAACCGCCCTCGACGAATGTCGTCTTGGTCCATTACATCGTCGTGAATAAGGGTAAAATTGTGAAGAAATTCTACCGCCAAGGCTGCCGGCAGGCAGCTTTCTACTTTTCCACCTACTGCCTCGCAAGCCAATAGTACTAATAACGGGCGCAGCCGCTTTCCACCTCCCTGTAAAACATACCGCATGGGATCGTAGAGGGTTATGGGAAGTTTTTTTGTCAGCATTCCAGCTAACTGCTGATTTACCAGTTTTTTCAGCTCCGTTGTTCTTTTCTCGAATTGAGACACTTTAGTGTTTTCTCCTTAGAATACTTGATTTGACATCTTCCCAATTTTGATTTATGAGACGTGCTTTTTTGAGCTGGGCAAGATTTTTACTTCCGGTTAGGAACATTACCGTTTTTAATTCGTTTTTCCAACTTTCCAGCAGCTCTATTAAGCCTTTGATGCCATTGAGACATAGGGTTTTCAATAGAATACGAGCAGCACCGGCCAAATCGGCTCCGAGTGCAATGGCTTTGGCAATGTCTAATCCCCCGCTGATTCCACCAGAAGCAATAATTCGTAATCCTTTAACTTTTGAGACTTCCAGGATTGAAAGTGCAGTAGGTATGCCCCAATCCCAAAATTTTTTTGCCAATGCTGGAAATTTACTTCGATATGATTCTACTCCTGCCCAGGATGTTCCTCCAGCTCCAGAAACATCAACGTAGCGGACACCTATTTGACGTAACTGTTTTGCTACACTATGGGAAATCCCTGCTCCAGTTTCTTTTACAATGACAGGAATTTCAAGTGAGCGGACAATTTTTTCCAGTCCAGCTAACACGCCACGGAAGTGGGTATTCCCTTCGGGTTGCAGTACTTCCTGCAGAGGATTAAGATGAACTGCAAGAGCATCGGCCTTAATCAGGTCTACTAAATGTTGGATGATTTCGGTATCTGATAACCGTGCTACTTGGGCTGCACCAATATTACCCACAATTGGAATAGTCGGGGCTTTGTCCCGTACCACACTGAAGCTGCGCCAATAGTTAGAATTTTCGCATGCTTGTCGTTGGCTGCCCAATCCCAATGCTATTTGCTGGGCTTCGCAGACTTGTGCCAGTTCAGCATTGATTTTTTCAGCTTCTCGAAAACCACCGGTGATAGCAGTAATCATCATAGGGAATGACAAAGGTTTGTCCAGAAAATACGTCGAACAGTCCACTTCGGAAAAATTGATCTCGGGCAGGGCGTTATGAACAAAGTAAAACCGTTCGAAGCCTGTAGTCTTTTCCTTAAAGGCGACATCTTGTTGCAAACAAATGTCCAGATGCTCTTCTTTACGAAGAGAAGTATTTTCGCTCATGGGTTTCTTGTAGCCAAAAGAGAATGATATTAAATTATTCTGCTTAATAATCAAAGTTAATAAACTCAATGTAAATAGTCAAGAAAAGTTTTATTGGTTGTTTTTTGAAGATGTCATCTTTTGATTTAGTAGGAAATTATGGTCTTGCGATAGCCAGTCCCCATATTCGGTTGGCGCCGGCTTCGGCCAAAGCTTTAGCGCAGGCATTCAAGGTGGAGCCAGTAGTGATCAGGTCGTCAACGATGAGAAAATTGCGATTTTGCACCAAGGCAGGGTTGGGAACAACAAAGGCATTGGCTACATTTTTCACTCGTGCCTCAGCATCCAGCTCTGTTTGACTGCTGGTGTAGCGGATGCGGCGCAGGATTTGATTAGAGCAGGGGATTCCGCTTTTAACTGAAAGATGGTAGACAATCTCCCAACTTTGATTGTATCCTCTTTCGCGCAATTTACGTCGGTGTAGTGGTACTGGGAGAATACAGTCAATTTGGTTAAAAGCTGGCTCAGTAGTTAATAATTTAGCGGCAGTTTCTCCCATCTTTCGTCCCAAGCTCAACTTACGTTTATATTTGAACTGATGGATGAGGATTTGCATTTCAGGGGAGAACTGAAAGCAAGCATAAAATCCCTCGAAGTAGATTTTCTGTTTTTTTTGCTGAATCCACAGATGGTCTTGATTAGAAGACTCAATAGTTGGTAAATTATCCCAACAGTTTTGGCAGACTAATTTTTCCTCTGGCGTTAAATTGTTTCGGCATAGAATACAAAGGGGTGGATAGACAAAGTCTACCACCCCTTGCCAAAAAGCATAGAACCATTGCTGGCCTTTTTGTCCCCAAACGGTCATTTTCTCCTACAAGGAGAAGTTGTAGTTAAATGCCAACCGTGGTGCGTAACGCTCTTGGGAGACGTAGCGATTCTGGTCTTTGTCAAAAACAAAACTCCAGATGTAATCCATGTAAAGAATAAGGTAGGGTTTGATTTTGTAGCCTACACTTACTCGTGCCACCGAGCGGTTATCAAGTGTACGGACGTCTTTAAAGGTCTCGATATTTTTCTTGTCGTAAGCAGCAGTAAGGGCAAGTCCGGGTATCAGCTTGGTGGCATCTGCACCCAGGTGCAGAATTCCACTTTTGGGCTGGTCGTCGAGACGTTGGAAATTACCAATCAATTCAATCTGATTTATGATTTTGCCGCGTAGTTGACCAAAAATTCCTTTGCAAGATTTGGTGGTATCCAGGACATCTTCTTTATGGCTGGGGGGGACATAACGATCGATTTCGTAGAAGGCATCAAAGTAACTAGCAAGAAATTTTTCTCCCAAGATGCGACGTTCCAGACGTGCTTCCAAAGTTAGCAGTCCCAGTAATCTCTTCAGGTGCAGTGCCCCTCCAAAGGCTTGTCCAGATCCGTAATCCACAATTTTGGCGTAATCCCCATAAATACCTAACCACAATGCTTTAGTGCTAATTAAAGGAAGCTCTACATCTAATCCCCATTCTGAGATACCATCTTTAGAGTTGCGGTTTTTATCTGGATCTACGTCGGTAACGTAAGTAGCCCCGAGGCCAAGGTTTTTGATAACAGGATAATTGGTGGCGTAAAGAGGACGGACATAGCACCGTCCACCAATGATTTCCAGTCGGCCAAGATTGCTGGTGATAGATTCGAAACCAAATTGGCCAAAATCTGCGTCTAACACCAAGCCGACCTTACGTTCGTCGTACTCTGCTTCGTTGGTGTAGTAATTCATAATGAAACCGTGACCAAGGCGAGAGCCATCCAGTGTGCCAAGGCGGGTGTAAAATTTGTCACCTTTCCACCCGTAGCGGATGTAACGAATCATCCGAAAGTAGTCATAACTTTCGTCCCAATCTTTAGAACGAATGCTTCCATCTT
>MZGM01000074.1 GCA_002085035.1 Candidatus Zhuqueibacterota bacterium 4484_219 | reverse complement strand
CAACTTGTCAATTAGTAGTCTTGTCTAATACAAAATGCGTGTGAAATGAGATCGTTTTCCAACGCTGACCCCGATGGAAATCCTGTTGAAAATGTCCAAATTGAAACCCCACCAAAGACGTAAGGATACGCCCCTTCCACAATTAAACAAACCCGAATTTTCTGTTGATTATTCATGTAATACTTCCTATTTGTGTAATTAGGCAATTTTTAGCAACCCTGATTGCTATCTCCATTTACTTTAGACATGATAAGCACTGGGCTCCGACTCACTCACTTTCTTTGGTAACTCACTCCACTCGACAGTGAAAATTTCTAACAGCAATTAATCTATGGCTTTTGTTGCTTTTAGTCTAGATTTTGTTGAATATTCATCCCTTGACTTACCCACCCAAAATAGCGAAGAACCAGATCTTTTAGCTTCCGCATTTAACATAGCCGTCAATTTAAAACCGCTAAAGCGGTTAGTAAACCTTTAAGGTTAAGGAGAGATAAAAAACTATGAAACTGTTTTAACAGTTTTCTAACAAAGACATTTGATATGTTAACTATTAACCCTCCAAATGGTGAGAAACTCCTTTTTTATTTTTCGCATTTGGGCTTATTTTAAATTTTCCTACCTCTGGTTCTAACCCACCTCAGGTGTACTCCCACAAACCCTAACAAAATCAAACCCAAAATCCATGGTCTAAATTTTGCCAGTACATACTGAAAAGTCGTAGCTGGTGTGATAATCAATACGGTTCGGCCATCGATAAATGCTTTTAGCTTTAATGTTCCATCTGCCTGACTATGCACATAAAAGAGATTTTCTTTCCCAAATTGACTGCTAATCACCGGGCAACGTTTTGCATTATGCTGTCTTTCTGGTTCAAATTCGGTTAAACTTTTTACTAGATAGGCTTGATCCGGTAACATATTTCTTAAAACCGCTTTGAAATCACCAAATCCTTGAACTGTCAATTGAAGTGTATCGTCCATAACCGAAACGGAGTCAATCATTCGATTAAAACCACTGAGATAGGGAATCTTGTGAAGTGTTCGCCCCAGGACAATTAAATGCTCTTGATTCGCATTCAGGTGGACAAGAAGATCCCGACCTTGATGAGCAAAACCCAGTACATTTTTAGATTCAGCCAGATTAATCCCTCGGCTTTCCTTCAGGAATCGAATCGTGCGCACAAAACCATTTGAACGCACGACGTATTTGTCCTCATCAAGTAGAAAAATTTCAGCATGCAAAAAATCATTCACCATGCGGATATACTGCGAAACGTAGAGAAAAGTCCAATCCTGATGTTCAGCAAATTGGAGTACTTTTCGCAGAGCCGCCCAACTCTGGGGCCACTCCATACTGTAAAAGTGAAAATAAATATTAGCAGGAGTCAATGGATTCCTTTGTCCTGTAAAGTATAACGATTTGACCACCTGTACGAATCCATCATAGTGTTTAAGCCACCGGTCACTAAACTCATACTCATTACTGATTCTGGCGTTGATACGAAACTGATTTTTCACCTGGGCATAAGGCGGAGCAAAGGCACTAATAGAGGGGTACATTGGATCCAATTTCCCAGCGCCACCGTTGATCTGATACCAACCATGATCTTCGACAATTTGAATTTGCTCTGCCGTAGGATTGCACATACCAGTCCAGAAAAACACATTGACCGATTTTCCAGGTGGCAAAAGTTGCTGTTGAATGTAGTGCATTGACTCAACAATTTCTCGCTTTGCGTCAAACTGATAGCCTGGAATCGAATCCAACTCAACTTTTCCCGTCCGCCAGTCAAATGGATGAGCAAACCCATGACTAGCTGGTTCCACATTAGGTAGTCGAAAAAGCCTGCGGGCAGTCTGCACAGTTTCCTCATTACCTAAATAGGCCGAATCCACTTCGGCAACAATGACCGAGACAGAAAATGGCAGGCGATATTTTTCAAAAACACGCTTTTGCATAAGTTGGGCGCATAGGTGCCAGCGGTCAATCTTGGAGATGGTACTAAATCCATCACCGTCTATATGAACAAAAGCCGTTCGTTTCCCCCCCAACGTGTTGATGTCCACTATGGGAAAATTATCACAAGCAAAAACTGTTCTGAAAAATAAAAATGGATTAACATACCATTGCATCCTACCACTTTCCTCATCCAACCGATAGATGACACCGTTTTGTATGTATCCTCCATTAGGTGTTAAAATTGCTGCATCGTTCCGAACGCCATTCTGAGATAGGCGCAATAACACACGGTTATTTTGACGTTTTGAGCGGATGTCATAAAAATAATCAACTTTGTCAGACGATAGATTTAGTTCAAAATCGTAGAAGGCACTGTTTTTAAAATCAATGTGTACGTTTTCAGCTTTCCAAGTGCGCAAATTAGAAGTAAGCCCCATTAAATTAAAGATTGACTTTACCTCCAAAACGTCCAAATTAGAAATTTTTCTGCCATATTCCCGATATGCACCCATATGACCCATCATGACCACCGGTAATCTGCCAGCAGTGAGTATGCGGTTCAACCAGTGACGATAACGGCGCACATTTTTCATTTGATCGGAGATGAACCAAGTTAGAATGCCCCGGTATTCGGACATCTCTTCAGGGGTAGGTAATTCTTGCTCAGCATCCGCATATTCTACGACCAATCCCAAATTGTTCAATGGTAACTGTGCCAGTTGATAGATTTCGTTGACCTCCTCGGTTCGATTTTCACTCCCTTTGTACAAAGCAAGAATCTTTCGAGGAATTAGCTGAGCACTTGCAACCTGTCCCTGTCTCCCTAACAGTTGAGTTACAAAACAAAGGCTAAAAATAACTGATGATGTTCCAATCAATAATCTGTTATGTTTTCCAATAAAGATGGACATTGTACTCTTCAACCTGTTGTTTTTTCACGGGGATAACATTCATAATCCATTTTACGTAGTGGTACTCACCCAATTCAAAGTAGACTTCAGCCAATATCAAGAAAGCCATAGCAAATCGCTTATTCAATTTAATTGTCTTAGTAAGGTCAGTGATAGCTTTCTGATAATTACCCTGCATCTGATATACCCACCCTCTGTAAAACAAATAATCAGGATTATTAGGCTGAAGTGCAATATTACGGTTCAATATCCCAATAGCTTTATTAAGAAAGAAATGGCGTAGGTTGTTGTCCAATAGGAGTAAGCGCGCATATTCGATGTAGGCTTTAGCCAATTTAAAACGAATTTCAAGTTGATTTGGATTTTCGATTAACTTTTTGCGTAATTGATGAATATGTTTTTGCATTTCCCCTTCAAGTCGATCGAGTTCAGATGCAGTGTAGAGTCGAACCTCCTCATCCTCATCCAGAAGCATGTTATGGAGCATTCGAATCGAAAAAGGGGTGCGTTGTTCAGCGATTTTCCGAATAGCTTGTTTACGGACATCAGGATCGGGATCGTGAACACTGTCCAACAAAGGTTCCAGGGTAAGCGAATACTCAACATATTGTCCAATATCGATGAGGCCTAAAGCCAATGCCTGTTTAGCTTCTATCTCGTTTTCCGGTCTGAAGCGGTTTTGTGGTCGATGCCGTTCACGCTTTAACTCCAGATACCGTTCCCAATTCATCTTTCTTGTCCCGTAATTTTTTCGATGATTTAGTTCGCAATTTAAAAGCTTTGTTCAACTTGAGCGAGTTTTGTGCTAACTTTATCATGCTATCCAAAGAATCCAGTGAAGGATGATAGGAAGCTGTTCCGTAATAAAGATGCAGATACTTACACCATGGGGGAGCATCTGCTGCACACTTTTCCAACTTTTTTATTCGATCGATTACAGCCAACATTCCTTCCATATTCGTAACAGGCAAAGCTAAGACAAACTGGCAAGTCTGGGGACCTAAACCGATAATATCAATACTACGAAGTGCTTGTTGTAACTTGCGACTAATCCATTTTAGTGCCTCAATATGGACATCGTGACCATAGCGATTTTTAATTTGCATTAATCCAGTCACTTCAACAAAAAGTAAGGAAAAATCCAATTGGTAGCGCACGGTCTTTTTGAACTCCACTTCCGCCACACTCACAAATGAATCATATTTCAACAATTCCGTAATCGGATCAATCTTCACCATTTCCTGCAAATCCTGATATTTAATAATGTTCTTGAGCGCAGGAACAGCAAGTTCCGCAATCAAAGCCAGGATGCGAATAGTGGAGATGTTCAGTTTTAAAAATGGAATATCATCCACTGTTAATATGCCAACTATCACCGAAGCCATAGAGATGGGAACGTATGCATAAGCCTTATGAGAGCATTTCTCCCAGATACTGAGGTGCTCCGAGTCATCAGAGATTTCTTTGATGGTAAGCATGCGATTGAATTTAAGTACCAGGCCAAAGATATCTTCATATAAGGGAAATTTCTTTTGTGCTCCTTCCTCATCAGGCCAGCCATATTGAGCAACCCTTTGAATACTGTCCTGAGAGTAATTAATCATGTAGAGACTAACTTTTGTGGCACCTGTAAAACGAGCTGTAAGCTGAGTAAGTGCTTGATAGAATTGTTTTTCATTAAGAGTTTCCAATGCTTTAATTGATTGGTACAGCGAATGTACGGTTTCTTCCTGGCCAATAATGCGATTCTCTAATTCTTCTTTAATTTCAGTCACGATTTCCAGTTGTTCCTTAAGCCGAGTTCGCTCTTCTTTCAATTCAATATTTTCATGGCGAAGCGTACGTTCGTAACTTTTATTAAATCCACGCATTTCACCAACAATAAGTGCCGCCAGGAAATAGGAAATAATTGAAAGCAAAAAAGATTTTTCGACGAGCAAGCTCCAGGAAAAATAGGGCTGATTTTCCAGAAAGACATAGACCGAAAGAATAATCGAGGCCAGAAGTGCGGCTAACAAACCCTCTTTTAAACCAAATCTGCCTGACATTAGCAAAACAACAATCAGGTAAGGATGGGGATTAAGCCCCAAAAATCCAGGCGTGTCAGGAAAGAGCATGATATTAACGCTAATTACCAGCAAGAAGAACGTCGCCATACTGAAAATTACATCTTTGAGATATTTAGTCAACATGGTTTCCTCATTTTTTTCCAGGAAGATAGAAAATGAATATCGCTAAATTCCGATTCAGAATCGGAGACGGTTTCCGATTCAGGAACTATCAAAGTCTGCTCTGGAGAAACTTGTTGTCGCAATGCAACTGATTCAGCTGCATTAATTGCCTCTTCGTCTGTTTGAAATTGCGGAAACAAATCATCCAGAAAATGCAATTTAAACAATCGAGTTAACACCTGATTGTTGTACACCAAAAAGATTTTTTTATCGTGTTCACGTACATATCGGTTAAGATGAATCAGGGTAGCAATCCCTTCGCTATCAATATTGCATAGATTATCAAAATTCAAAATAATGATATCCGACTTCTGAAGGTATGTTTTAATTTTATCCCTGAATTGTTGACAATTTGCAGCAATTAGAGAATCTGGTTGTTCAATCTTTATTAATGAATATGATTCGGTATGTTCCACCTGCAACTTAACATCATAGGAATAAGATTGGTTCGATTGATCTGCTTTTTTCTTCGAAGATTCGATCGCTTCTTCTAATGAATCATAGATTTCGAAGACTCGATGCAAGCGAGTAATCTGAATCAATTTTTGAATTCGTTCTCCTATGTTGACAATTTTTAAACTGCCTTGTGTGGCAAGAATTTTTTTTCGGATAGAAATCAAAGCAGTCAGTCCAGCACTATCGATGAAATCAAGTTTTTGAAAATCCAAGATCACTGTTTGCCCGTGTTTGTAATTCTCTAACACTTGCGTTTTGAACTCCTCACTGTTGCCATAATGGAGGCTGTACTGTTGGCTGAATCGAATATGAAGGAATTGATCGTGCTGTTGAATATCCATAAACATTCTAAACTCCACCTTAAGTTTTTCGGCAGACGGAACTCAGGGTGAACTCGTTCAGCATGTGAAACAGTAAAATAGTGAACCCAAGCCCTAATACCGGCTAATCTGCTGATTTTTTTCGCAATCTATTGGACCACTGCTTGGAAAATACTCTAACAAGAAAACGTGGCCGGTTAAATTTGGAAATCGAACTACAGTTTATTTAATTATCGGAAAAAGAAAGGTATTCCTTAAGTAAAGGCCTCACAAAAATTTGAAATTAGGCTAAGTAGCATTTTTCTCCTTGACTTGAAAAAGAATTTTTACTACATTTTTCACATCAATGTGAAACTAACTGTTTAGTGATGCCGTAAAATGATGACAACCTTAAGGAGTTTATAAAATGGAAGTGTTAACTTTATTAGTCATTGGGTTAGCGTTTTTACTATCGATCAAGTTGTTAGCCCTATTGTTTAAAACTGGTATATTTATCCTCGCTCTCCCTTTACAAATCTTCGCAGCGTTAATATTAACTATAATATTCTTAGTCCTTGTCCCTATTGGTGTAATAACTGGAATTCTGACGGTTGTGCTCTAGGGATTTACCTGCTATTGCGACGGTGACCCTCCATTAATATTCCTAAGATCTATTTAGTAACTATTCAGGTCTCTTGAATATTATTCCTCCTGTCAAAAAAAGTTTAAATAGACTATGAAGGAGAGTTATTTGGAAACCTCAATTGATCGTATTCTTAAAGATTTAAACGAAGAGCAACTTGCTGCGGTAACGCATGGAG
>MZGM01000073.1 GCA_002085035.1 Candidatus Zhuqueibacterota bacterium 4484_219 | reverse complement strand
ATGATGAATCAAAATTGGTCAAATGTAATTTTTCGACGTGCCTGTTTTATCTGACTGCGGTGTCGTTTTTCTGCCAGCCGCCGTTCCCGTGAGGCTGCCGTAGGTAACGTTGGGCGTCGAGGTTTAGGAAGCTGCAATGCCCGCTGCATCAGCATTTGGAAACGCCTAATTACATCCTTGCGATTTTGAAATTGACTGCGGCTGGTTTGCGAAACTAAATGTAAAACCCCTTCTTTGTCAATGTAAGACCTCAGGGCTCGCAATATCTGTTCCTTCTCCGAGCTGCTTAAACTGGGTGAACTCAAAACATCAAACTGCAGTTCTACCTGTGTAGCCGAGCGGTTGACATGCTGCCCCCCAGGACCACTGCTACGCGAGAAGCGGAAATTTAATTCTGATAGGGGAAGCACAACGCTATTAGTAATTGTAAGATTTTTTTCAAATTTACCGACCATGTGACATTGCTCATTGCGTTAAGTTAAAATCGGATGGGGAAGGCGTTTTCAACCGCCGCTAAGCAATTTTAATGGACTTTACAGATGCAAATGTTGACATTTTATTTCCCCTGGCTTTGTTTATTTGTTCCGATATACTCCCAAAATCTCTCCGAAATACACAGTGTGAAAATCTCCCGATGGATAGAATTCGGAAGTAATCTCGTTGATCAGTTCGGAGGGGATAACATTGTTTTTATGAACAATGCGGCATTCATAATGGATTGGACATTCTGCAAGTGAAGGGACTTCTATTTTGTGTCCTGGTTCCAGTGTGAGCTTACATTCAGCAATTTTGTCCACATCTCTACCCGACTTTGTGCCGCAGAAATTAACTATTTTGTCCATCTCAAGGGAAGGAATATTAACCGTGAACTCTGGCCAGCTTTCCATTAACCCATGGGTGAATCGAGATGGGCGCACCAATACTGCAAAGATTGGTCTTCCCCAGATTATTCCTACACTGCCCCAACCAATAGTCATAGGATTGGATTTTTCTTTGCCTGCTACCAATAATGCACCAGGGTTGTTCAGTCGATTAAGTGTTTCCTGGAGTTCCTCAAACGTAGCGATCTCTTTTTTAGCCATAGCTTTTTCCTCCATTAGTTTTTTCCATTGATTCTTTTTGAAACAATACTTATATTTAAGCATCTAAATTTACTATTTTATCAGAAGGTTGTCAAGGATTTTTGTGACACTACTAACTCAAAATTGGGGAGGATGAAATGAAATGGGCAAAGTTTTCAAGTGGGGTAATAATAATATTGATGGCCGCTATTGCAACTGGGAATACCAAGCCTGGTGACGTAGTCAAATCGTATTCCACACCCTTTAGCTGTCCCACCGGACTAACCTGGGATGGACATTATCTTTGGGTTGCCGATCGTAAATCGGATTTGCTGTACAAAATCGAGCCGCGAACCGGTCGAGTAGTTCGGCAGTTTTCCTCCCCGGGGTTTTGGCCGTTGGATTTAGCCTGGGATGGTAAATATCTGTGGAATATCGACAGGGAAGAGAGCAAAATTTACCAGATTGATCCTCAAACTGGTACTATTCTTCGAGTTTTAGAAGCACCTTCGTCAAATCCCCGGGGTCTTGCTTGGGATGGTCAATATCTCTGGTTGTCCGATGGGCGCGAGGGTAAAATCTACCAGATTAGTCCCGGTGATGGAACCGCGATTACTTCTATTATTGCTCCTACTTCTCGTCCTAATGGTCTGACCTTCGATGGTAAATATCTGTGGGTATCCGATCGCTTTCGGGATGAAATCTACATGGTTCACCCACAAACCGGCGATTGCCTGATGATTTTAAAATCTCCCGCACCCTATCCCAATGGTCTTGCCTGGGATGGTAAATTCTTGTGGAATGTTGACTATCAGAGTGACCAGCTTTACAAGATTAAAATTCATGATGCTCAGGAGTGGAAAGTTGTTCAGAATGAGCGGTACGCTATTATTGAATACACTCATCAAGTACGTAATTATGGTCCGGGTAGATTAAAGAATCTTGATGTCTACATAGCTGTTCCCCAGAACATGGCTCGGCAGAAAATTGTGGGCGAGATTCAATTTGAACCTGCGCCAACCGATATGTTGACCGATCAATGGGGTCAGAAAGTGGCTCATTTTAATTATCAAAACTTACCACCGCAGAAAATTCAAAATTCGGTGATGAAAGTAAAGGCTAAGATTTATGAAATACGTTACTTCATTTTTCCGGAGCAAGTGGGTACTCTGGAGCAAATTCCCGCTGCAATCAAAAAACAGTACCTGGTGGATGGTGAAAAATATCGAGTAAATAATCCCTATTTTAAAAATATTGTGCGACAGGTAGTAGGAAATGAAAAGAATGCCTATTGGATTGCTCGCAAGCTCTACCGCTACGTTATTGATCAGATGCATTATGAGTTGGTTGGTGGTTGGAATATTGCTCCTACGGTTTTGAGACGTGGTAGTGGGTCTTGCTCGGAGTACACATTTGTTTATGTAGCGTTGTGCCGTACGGCGGGATTGCCAGCGCGCTACAGTGGTTCTGTGGTAGTACGGGGCGATGATGCGAGTCTGGATGATGTGTTTCATCGTTGGGCTGAAGTCTATTTGCCTAATTATGGCTGGATTCCAGTTGACCCTAGTGGTGGTGATCAGAAATGGCCACGCGGGCAGGCTGATTTTTTTGGACATCTTTCCAATCGCTATTTGGTAACCACCCGGGGAGGAGGTGACTCTATCTATTTGTCGTGGTATTACAACTCTAACGAAAACTGGCAGGCTGAACCTAAAACTATGTTGCACATCGAGACTCTCGCAGAATGGTCGCCGCTGAAAGAATAACCAGAATCTATCTTCGTTGTGAGCTATTATGGTGAAAGCAGGAATTAGTGATTGTCACAACATTTCAATGAGGAGCAAAGATGGAAATCTTTTTGAAACAGATTCAGGGAATTAGTTTTGCCGCTAAAGGCGATTCCAATCATTGGGTTGTCATAGATGGTAATAAGCGCTATGGTGGCAGTGAAGCGGGTACTTCACCTATGGAACTTATGCTCATAGGACTGGCCAGTTGTACAGGTGCTGATGTAGTGTCTATTTTGAGCAAACGACGTGTTAAACTGCAAGATTTTGCAATGCGTGTTCGGGCAGATCGGGCAGAAGAACACCCCAAGGTTTTTACTAAAATCCATATTGAGTACTATTTCTACGGCGAGGTGAAACAGAATGATGTGGAGATGGCAATCGATTTGTCCCAACAAAAATACTGTTCTGCTGTAGCCATGCTTAAAAAGACTGCTGAGGTAACACACAGCTACTATATTAATCAACAAATTGAGTAAATTCAGCTAAAATGAAAGAATTACAGTGTGCTTTTGTTAGTGGCTGTAAGAATATCATGAAGAAACATATAGTTTTCTCTTGTCTTCTGTTGGTGTTAATTATTTCCTGTGCCACCACAGGTAATACACCGCCGCGATTAATCAAGAACAGTTTGATCGTTCTTTATCCACCTGAGGCGCGCATCAAACGTCTGGAGGGAACGGTCGAATTGGTAGTGCTGGTAGATAAAATGGGTGATGTTCGCGATGTTAAGATAGCTGTTTCGTCTGGTTACTCATCTCTGGATCGTGCAGCAATGGAGATTGCCCGAAATGCTAAATTCAAACCTGCTCTGGTAAAAGGCAAACGCCAGGCAGTATGGGTTACCTGGCCGTTGGAATTTAAATTTGAAAATGTTAAATTTTTACCAGAGGAATGGGTTGAGGAAATCTTGAGGTTGCATCAGCAAGCACAGCAGGCTAAAGGTATTAAGCAAGAAGAAATCATCCAGAAAATCTTCTATCGCTACCAGGACTTTGCTAATCACGTAGTGGACCATCCAAAAGTCAAGTACAACCGGTACATGCGAAACGTTATTTTGAAGGAAATAAATCAACGTTGGGATAACTTCTGGGCAACCTGGCCGATTCCTTTTGTTCTTTTTGATGATTTTTGCCAGCGCTACCCCAATAGCATTTTTCGTCACGAAGCAGAAAATTATCTGATAAAATACATAAAATATGAGATAATCCGACTACAACTTTGCCGCGATCGTCCCCGCAAAAACGAGCTTAACCACCGTTTACTAATCCGCCAGTTGTACGAATACCTCCAAAAAAACTTTCCTGATTCCATTACCCCTGAGATAAAAAAAGGTTGTTAAGGAAAAAAATTACTATTTTGAAATTTTTTCCTTGACAAAAATAAAAAAATGTTTAAATTTATATGTAACTCTAAACAGAGTGTCTAATGTTGCTTGCCTTGCTATTTTGAAAAATAACCCCTAACAACCAACTTAAGTGAGATAGACCAATGAGAAAATCTATTTTCTTTTGTGCCTTCCTATTTGTGTTTTTTCCTATTCAGTTATTAGCAGGGACAACCGGCAAGATTGCAGGTAAAATTATTGATGCCAAAACAAAAGAGCCCTTGCCCGGAGTTAATGTAATTATTGAGGGTACAACTATGGGAGCGGCTGCCGATGTAAACGGCAGCTTTGTTATTTTGAACGTCCCGCCCGGGATTTACACTCTCAAGGCTATGATGATTGGGTACAAAGCAATGCGAGTGGAAAATGTGCGCGTCTCTGTTGATTTGACCACAGAGGTCAATTTTACTCTCCAGCCAACTGTTTTGCAAATTGGTGAAACAGTTACTGTAGTAGCGGAACGACCGATGGTAATAAAAGACTTGACAGCCTCTACCGCTGTAGTAGGGGCGGATGAGATGAAAACTTTACCTGTTACTGAGGTTTCTGAGGCTATTGAATTGCAGGCAGGATTGGTGAAAGATGCTGGTGGGGCTCTCCATATTCGAGGTGGCAGGAGCGGCGAAATCAGCTATTGGATCGATGGGATCCCGATTACCGACGTCTATGATGGTGGAACTATAGTAGATGTAAACAAAGATATGGTGCAAGAACTTCAGGTAGTGAGCGGAGCATTCAATGCTGAATATGGACAGGCTATGTCTGGAATTGTTAATGTTACCACCAAAGAGGGAACTAATCGTTTCGGCGGCTCTTTTACCAGTTACATAGGTGACCATTTAAGCAGACACGATGATATTTTCATGCATGTTGATCACGTCAATCCCGTGGCCATCCGAAATTTCGAAGCAAGTTTACATGGGCCTCTTTTTAAAGATAAGTTGTTCTATTACCTAAATAGTCGTTACATTTATTTTGATGGTTGGCTTTTTGGGCAGAGACGATTTAACCCCAATGCAGTAACTGCATCAATAGAGAGAATTCCTACTGAATTTCTGAAAGAAGTTGCTCCTGAGTATCTACCAGAAAGTCGACTGATTGATGCGGAGAATGATTTGCGTAGCTTTCTGTACGTATTAGGAACTAATGCATTTTTGGATTCTGTAATTACCTACTATTGGCTCCCCGAAGAAAAAAGAGCTAATCCAGATAGTTTTGCTACCTATTATGAGCGTCTACGCAAGAATCACAGAAATGGAAAAGGTGATGGAAAATACATTCCGATGAACTGGAATCGAAAGATTTATGTTCAGGGTAAACTAATCTACAAAGTTTCCCCATCATTAAAACTTAGTTACAATTACATCCTTGATGACGTAAATTACACAGAGTGGAGCTTTTTTGATCACGAGCGGGATTACAAATATAACCCGGATGGTGCTCCACGTAAGCTCAGAACTGGACAAACCCACATTTTTCAATTGACTCACGCTTTAAGTAATAAGACATTTTACACATTAGGGTTATCATATTTTTCTAAGAGGTTTAAAAAACGTGTGTATGAAGATATCCATGATCCCCGATATGTGCATCCCGATCTGGCAATACAGCAACCCTACAGTTTCAAAACCGCTGGAACAGCAGGAACAGCTACTGATAATCCTCGTTTTGAAAGGAAAACAGCAACCTTACTTGCTAAATTTGATCTTACCAGCCAAATTACTTCAACTCACCAGGTCAAAACTGGAATTGAATTTAGGCGTCACGAAGTCTTTCGTGAAGACATGACCTTGCGTCCCATCAAAGAGCAAACAAGCCTTAATTTTGTCTTTGACAATCCCTGCATTAAGACTCGGGTTTTACCCGATAGTACCATCTATCACAGTTGGTACACTCATCATCCCACCGAATTCTCAGCCTATTTGCAGGATAAGATGGAATTTAAAAACATGATTGTTAATCTTGGTTTGAGGCTTGATTACTTTGAACCCGATGGTGTTGTGCTTGCCGATGAGAGCGACCCAAGCATTTACAATCCCATCAAGCCTCAAAATAGATATCATGACTGGGGCAAAGATGGTAAACCGAACACCCATGACCCAGACGGAAGTGAGGGGAATGGAATATGGGATGAAGGTGAACCACCAGTAACACTGTCAGAACGACAGAAATATTGGTACAAGAAGGCTACTTCTAAGATTCAGCTAAGCCCAAGATTGGGAGTCTCATTTCCTATTACTGATCGAGGAATTATCCATTTTTCCTATGGTCATTTTTTTCAAATTCCTCGCTTTGAACGACTTTACCAGAATCCGGATTTTGAGTTAGAATCTGGTACCGGAAACGTAGGAGTCATCGGAAATGCTGATCTTAAGCCGGAACACACTGTCAGTGGTGAGATAGGTTTGCAACAACAGTTGACTAATGATATTTCTATAGAAGTAACTGGTTATTTTCGCG